>JANOED010000023.1:0-7333 GCA_031413035.1 Leifsonia sp.
CGCGTCGCCGACGTTCACCCGACGAAGGGTGCGGTGCTGGCGATCCATCGTCGTTGTCGCGAGTTGGTCGGCATCCATCTCGCCGAGCCCTTTGTAGCGCTGGATAGGATCCTGGTACTTCTTGCCCGACTTCTTGAGACCGGCAAGCACCGCGTTCAGCTCCGCTTCGGAGTAGGTATAAATCGTCTCGTTGGGCTTCGACCCAGCGTTCAGCACCACCACGCGATGCAGCGGCGGTACCGCGGCGTAGACCCGCCCATCGCGGATCATCTCGGGCATATAGCGGAAGAACAGTGTCAACAGCAGGGTGCGAATGTGCGCGCCGTCGACATCCGCGTCAGCCATGATGATGACCTTGCCGTAGCGGGCGGACTCCAGATCGAAACTGCGACCCGAGCCAGCCCCGATCACCTGGATGATCGAGGCGCACTCAACGTTCGACAGCATGTCACTCACCGATGCCTTCTGCACGTTGAGGATCTTGCCGCGAATGGGCAGCAGCGCCTGGTACTCACTATCGCGACCGAGTTTCGCCGTGCCGAGGGCGGAGTCGCCCTCGACGATGAACAGCTCACTGTTGGCAACATCGTTCGACCGGCAGTCAACCAGCTTGGCCGGCAGCGACGAGCTCTCCAACGCGTTCTTGCGACGCTGAGTCTCTTTGTGTGCGCGTGCCGAAACGCGAGACTTCATCTCAGCCACGATCTTGTCGAGCACCAGCGCCGACTGGGCCTTGTCGTCTCGTTTGGCCGACGCGTACTTCTCCGCCATAGATTTCGCTACGACGGATGCCACAATCGCCCGAACCGCGGGCGTGCCGAGCACCTCCTTCGTCTGCCCCTCGAACTGTGGTTCTGGTAGGCGCACGGTGAGGACCGCGGTGAGCCCCGCGAGAATGTCGTCCTTCTCCAGCTTGTCAGTGCTGCTAGCGCCGGTACCGACCTTCAGCCGTCGCGCGTTCTTCTCGACCTCGGCACGGAGGAACTTCAGCATTCCCTGCTCGAAGCCGGCCTGATGGGTACCACCCTTCGGGGTCGCAATGATGTTGACGAAACTCTTGAATACGGTGTCGTAGCCGGTGCCCCAGCGCAGCGCGATGTCGACGACGCAGTCCCGGGTGAGTTCGGTCGGAGTCATGTGGCCGTTGTCCTGAAGCACCGGGACCGTTTCTGTGAACGTTCCGGAGCCGGTGAGGCGCCACGTGTCGGTCAGCGGGGTATCCGGAGCTAGGTGGTCGACGAACTCTGCAATTCCACCCTGGAAGTGGAACTTCTCCCGCACGAGTGCTTCGGCCCGAGCATCCGTCAGGTCCAGCGTCAGGCTGGGGACGAGGAATGCGGTCTGCCGCAACCGGTCGAGCAACTCCTCGGTCTGAAAGCTCGCTCCCTTGGTGAAGATCTGGCGATCGGCCCAGTAGCGAACGCGCGTTCCAGTCACACCCTTGGCTACTTTGCCCACGACTCTGAGCTCGCTACCGGAGACAAAGGGCGCGAATGGGGCATCTGGTGTTGGCTCACCGCTGTCGGTGAATACGCCCGGCTCACCGCGATGAAAGGACATCGCCCACGTCTTGCCGTCGCGATCGACCTCGACATCGAGCCGCTCAGACAGCGCGTTGACGACGGAAGCGCCAACGCCGTGCAAACCGCCAGAGGCCGCGTATGACCCCGAGCCGAACTTGCCCCCCGCGTGCAACTTGGTGAAGACGACCTCAACGCCTGACAGCCCGGTCTTGGGCTCGATGTCGACCGGGATTCCCCGGGCCTGGTCCCGCACCTCGACACTGTCATCGGAGTGCAGAATTACGCTGATCTCGCTTCCATGGCCACCCAGCGCCTCGTCAACCGAGTTGTCGATGATCTCCCAGAGACAGTGCATGAGTCCGCGTGAGTCGGTAGAGCCGACGTACATTCCGGGGCGCTTGCGCACCGCTTCGAGGCCCTCGAGTACAGAAAGATGGCGGGCCGAGTAGTCAGCACTGGTCATGTTCCCACCCTACGTTCAGCACTCCCAGTACGCGTTCAGCGAAATACCCCGCAATTGACGCACCGCCGTAACAACCACGTGCTTGTATTGAGTAACGGAGATTCGACGCCGCAAGTAGTCAAGGAGCAGGACATGTCTCAGATCGCCACCGAGAACACAGTCGACGAACTGGACTACAGCCTTTCCGCGCTCGACCGCTGCGACAGCTGTGGTGCTCAGGCTTACGTGCGAGCGACGCTCGCGAGCGGCGACCTGCTCTTCTGCGCCCACCACGGCACGAAGTTCAAGGAAAAGCTCTTCCCGACCGCACTCAACTGGCATGACGAGTCCGCTCGCCTGCTTGAGTCCGTCGCGGACTGACGACACCACTCCTCCGCAATGACCGGCGGCCCGGCCGCAGGGGTGCGGCGCGAGGCGAGGATCGACCTTTCGGCCCTCGCCACTAACCTCAGTCGCCTCCTCGATGCCGATAGTGCTGCCGTTCTCGATGCCCGGGCAGATGCCTACGGCCACGGGCTAGAGCGGGTAGCTCAAGTCGCCGTCGATTGCGGGGTTTCGACGATCTGGGTTTCGCCGGCACAGGCCGTGAACTTAGATGTTGAACCGTCGGCCGTCACGACTGTCCGCCCCGCCGGTCGACCTGTGCTCGGCGCCGCTGTGTACGGTCTCGACGAGCCAGACTTGCCGGTGATGACGCTCGTCGGCGAGATCATCGCCGTCAAGAGTGCACCCGCAGGTGTTGGCGTCTCGTACGGCTACAGCTATCGCACCGCGGATGCCACTACCCTCGCCCTCGTCGCCCTCGGCTACGCCGACGGGGTTCCGCGGCTCGCGTCTAACCGCGCGCATGTTCTCGTCGGGAGCACGCTGCGCCCGCTCGTCGGGCGCGTCGCCATGGACCAGTTCGTGGTCGACTGCGCCGAGACTGAGCCGGTCGTTGGTGGAGAAGCGGTGCTCTTCGGGCACGGCGCGGCCCCCGCGGGTGAATGGGCTAGCCAGACCGGTCGATCGGCGCTTGAGTTGACTGCCGGCATCGGATCGCGAGTGACTCGGGTGTACTCGTGACCGACGCTCGGATCGAAATCGACCTCTCTGCGTTTCGACACAATGTTTCGACGCTCGCCGAGTTGATCGCACCAGCCCGAACGATGCTCGCCGTCAAGGGCAACGCCTACGGCCACGGGCTGGTTCCGCTGGCTCGTGCTGCGCTCGACGCCGGCGCCCATGAACTCGCGGTTCTGGAGGTTCCTGCGGCCCTTGCACTGCGTCGGGAAGGCATAACGGCTCCACTGTTCGCGTGGTTGCACGGCACCCGCACCAACTTCGCCGCTGCTATCGATGCCGACGTCGACCTCGGCGTGTCGGCACTCTGGCAGCTCGAGGCGATTGCTGCCGCCCACGCGTCCCGACCGGCACGTGTGCACCTCAAGATCGACACCGGCCTCCATCGCAACGGCGCACGGCCCGAGGACTGGCCAGCCCTCGTAGATGCAGCACTTGCCGCCGAGCGCGACGGCACGGTCGTCGTCGCTGCTCTGTGGTCGCACCTCGCCGATGCGTCTCCCGCCGACGACGAGGCTGCCCTCGCCCGCTTCCAGGAGGCCGTCGCGGTCGCTGCGGCACGTGGATGCCACTCGCCCCTGCTCCACCTCGCCGCAAGCTCGGCGGGCATCCGCATGCCCGCCGCTCGACTCGGAATGGTGCGCTTCGGCATCGCGGCATATGGCATCTCACCGTTCGACGATCAGTCCGGCCATGATCTGGGGCTCCGGCCAGTCATGACGGTGCGTGCGCCGGTCGACGCTGTCGCCGACGGGGTCGCGACGGTTCTTGTGGGAAGTGCGGACGGCATCCCGGCTCCGGCCGTCGGTCGAGCCTCGGTGGCGATCCACGGTCAACGATACGTAATGAGCTCGCTCGCGATCGATTCGCTCGCCGTCGATGTCGCCAACAGCACGGTGGCCGCGGGCGACGAAGTCACGATCTTCGGCAGCGGTGCTGACGGTGAGGCAACGGCCGAGGAGTGGGCGCGCTGGGCAGAGACGATCGGCGACGAGATCGTTGCGCGGGCGAGCGAGAGGCTCCCCCGGGTGTACCTAGAGTCCCCAGTCCGCTAGAGTCCGCAGTCCGCTAGAGGCCGAGCCGCTAGAGGCCGAGCCGCTTGCGAATGTCTCGGCGCGACCGTTCCGCGTAGTCGTCGGTGCGGGCGATCCGTTCATCTGCTTCACCCATCGGCACCCCCGCCACAGCGGCGGCACGCTCAAGCAGCCGATCGGCCCAAGCCGGGTTCATCGGCAGGAAGGGTCCGTGCAGGTTGGTGGCCACGCTGGTTCGGTGCTCGAGTACGAGTCCGGGAGCGCCCGCGGTTGTCGCGGAGTGGTTCTCGAAGCCCGCGGCATCCGCAGTCCAGACTTCCCGCACTATGCGCCGATCGGTGAGGCGAGCATCGGTCGGGAAGACGCTAACTCCAGGCAGCACCGTGCCATCGAGAAGCGTGAGTGAGCGCCCAAGCAACTGCCAGCCCCCGGCGATGGCGAGAAAGGGCACGCCCGCGTCAGCCCACTCCCTGAGGGTCGCGGCATGCGTGTGCAAGTCGGCATGAACCGACTGTTGGGCCGAGACGGGGCCACTACCGATATGAACCAGGTGCGGTCGCGCGGGAAGTGACCCGCCTGCGTGGTGGCCCACCACCTGCGCGGGCATCCCTCGCCACTCGGCACGCTTCGCAAGGGCCATCACGTTACCCACATCACCATTGATGTTGAGTTCGTCGGGGTAGAGATCGAGAAGGATTATCACGCGCCTACCTCCATCTCGAGGTGGCCGAGCGTCTTGAGCACAAGCATCATCTGCTCGTAATTGACGATCATGGTCTTCACGCCGTGCTCGGGTCTTGGCAGTGCCAGAAAGGCACGCAGAGCGGACGTGAGTTCGGGTTCAATGAGTCGAACCTCGATCTCCGAGTAAGCGAACCGGGTCGCTAGCTGCCACGCCTTCGTGCCGGTGAGCACGTCGACGTGATCGAGCCGGGATAGGTCGGAGCCGTAAATCCACGACGGGTCGGGGGTTCCCTCATCGACGGCGACGAAGACCTGCTCGGGGTACCGATCCAGGTAGTCGAGGTTCACCTGCAGGCTCGGCGGATTCTTCATCGTGATGATCTCGATGTCCTCGCCATTGTGGGTGAGCACCTCGCCTCGACCGTAGACAGGCTGCATCGCCGCCATGCCCTGAGCTACGGATGCCGCGTCAAGCCGTTCACCGAGAAGCGCCCCCGCCATCGCGACCGCCGCCGCCGCATCAGCGGCAACGTGCAGGCCGCGCGATGGCAAAGACACGGTCACCAGTTGACCCCGCACCGTCAACTCAGCCGTCCGCCCGTCAAGCGCCTCGACGACCACGTCGGCTTCGACTCGCGCGGATTCAACTGCGAGGGCCGGGTTATCTCCGCGGGCGAGCCACGCGGGCCCATCTGCGAGGAGTGCAGGTGCGATAGCGAACGTGGCCTGCCGAGCCGGCCCGCCCGAAAGTCGCTCGGCGAGCCCGACGAGGTTGTGGTCGTCGGCGTTGATCACGAGGTGCTCAGTCGCGACGCTTGCGAACTCCTCAAGCATGTCGAGCACTCGGCTCGGCTCATAGAACCTATTGAGCTGATCCACCTGAAGGTTGATGAGCAGCACGCTGCGCGGGGCGAGTTGCTTGGCCAGCCGCGGGCCGAACGCCTCATCGACCTCGAGAACGGCCACGTCTTCGCGAAGGCGACCGTCTAGCGGCACCGTCGCCAGCATTGCCGAAGCAATGCCCTGGGGCAGGTTCGCTCCGGTTGGATTGGTGAAGACCGTGAGTCCGTGAGCCCGCAGCACGCTGGTCAGCATGTGCGTGGTCGTCGACTTGCCGTTCGACCCCGAGACGAACACGACGCCAAGCGGCATCCCCTCCACTGCTCGCGAAAGGAAACGCGGCGAGAGGGCGAGCAACACCCGACCGGGCATTGCGGATCCGCCGCCACGCAACCGGAGCATCCAGCGCACGAAGCGACCGGCGAGGATCGCCAGTGCGGTCAGGGCCCTAAGCCTTACTCGAGGTAGTCGCGCAGCGACTGCGAGCGTGACGGGTGGCGCAGCTTGGCCATCGTCTTCGACTCGATCTGGCGGATACGCTCCCGGGTTACCCCGAAGGTATCGCCGATCTGATCAAGGGTCTTCGGCATGCCATCACCGAGTCCGAAACGCATTCGGATGACGCCAGCCTCGCGTTCCGACAGGGAATCAAGAAGGCTCTCGAGTTGCTTCTGCAACATGGTGAAGCCCACCGCGTCTGCGGGAACGACTGCCTCGGTGTCTTCAATAAGGTCACCGAATTCGCTGTCGCCATCCTCGCCTAGGGGCGTGTGCAGCGAGATCGGCTCGCGACCGTACTTCTGCACCTCGATGACCTTTTCCGGAGTCATGTCGAGCTCGCGGCTGAGCTCCTCGGGAGTGGGCTCACGACCAAGATCCTGAAGCATTTGACGCTGAACCCGAGCGAGCTTGTTGATGACCTCGACCATATGCACGGGAATGCGGATGGTACGGGCCTGATCTGCCATAGCGCGGGTGATCGCTTGACGAATCCACCAGGTCGCGTACGTGGAGAACTTGAAGCCCTTGGTGTAGTCGAACTTCTCGACCGCACGGATGAGACCGAGGTTGCCCTCCTGAATCAGGTCGAGGAACTGCATCCCCCGACCGGTGTACCGCTTCGCCAGGGAAACAACGAGCCGCAAGTTTGCACCCAGAAGATGGCTCTTCGCCCGCTGACCATCCTTGGCGACCCACAGGAGTTCGCGACCTAGCGAAGACTTCTGCTCTGCCGCGCTCATGTGCGAGAGCTTGTCCTCCGCGAACAGTCCCGCCTCAATTCGCATGGCCAACTCAACCTCTTCGGCCGCGTTCAGCAGGGCGACCTTTCCGATCTGCTTCAGGTAGTCCTTGACCGGGTCGGCGGTAGCACCGGTGATTGCCGATGAGTAGACCGGCATCTCGTCTTCGTCGTCGACGAGGGAGAGCACAAGTGCTCCTGTCGGCAAATCCTCGTCTTTGCCGGTCGACTTCTCGTCGTCGTCGTCGTCATCGTCGTCGTCCTCCGACGCGTCATCTTTGGCTGCGTCGACCTCCACGTCGGCCACGACCGCGACATCAACCTCTTCGGCTTCGATCTCGACCGCCTCGATTTCGTCAGCATCGACGTCCAGCTCGACAGCATCGTCGGTTGCATCGGGATCGATCTCGATTGGCGCTGCAGCCTTCGTCGCTCGCGTCGACGGAGCGGCCTTGGTCGCTCGAGTCGCAGGAGCCTTCGCCATGAC
>JANOED010000024.1:0-6047 GCA_031413035.1 Leifsonia sp.
GTCTTGAGCAGCTTCAGGCCCTGTACACGGATGCCTCGCTCGCCCCGGTCACCGAGGCAGACAGCACCCCGTGGGTGAACATCAACAACAACGCCGCAACGGGTGCACCCGAGGCCGCAACGATCATTGCTCCCGGATGGGTGCACTGGTCGATCGGTGACCTCGCACCCGACCCGGCCGACGACACCAAGACGATCGCTACGTGGAACGACGACACGTTCGGGGTGTTCGTGCTCCCGGGTGCCGACGGTGGTGCCGCCCCGGTGTTCGCCGGTGGCTCCAACATCGCAATCTCCGCGGCAAGCAAGAACCAGTCTGCCTCGCGCGAGCTGCTGAAGATTGTCTTCAGCGAGGAGTACCAGAACCTCCTCGGCGCCAACGGCTTGGGCCCGGCAAACCTGGACTACGCAAGCTCGCTCGGCGACGACCAGTTCGCACAGGCACTCATCGCGTCGGCTGCCGACTCGAAGCTGACGCCTGCCGCTCCCGGCTGGGCTGCGGTTGAAGGCTCGGGCTTGCTGGAGGAGTTCTTCGGCAAGGTCAACGGTGGAGGCGACATTGAGGCGCTCGCCGCCGAGTACGACGCCAAGATCGACGAGTTGATCAACGGCTAGTAGAACCGGCGGGCGGGGCGCCAGGCCCCCCCCGCCCCACCATCCGCTTCCTAACCCACGAAAGGAGGAACCGCCATGTCTACGATCAGCCCGCGCCGCGTCATCCGCACCCCCTACCTGCTCGTCGTTCCCGCGGTCGCAATACTCCTTTTGGGGATGGGGTATCCCGTCATTTGGCAGTTCGTCACTTCGATGCAGGAGTACGGCCTCGCTCAGCAGTTCGGCAAGCCCGCGTCCTTCGTGGGATTCGACAACTTCGTCGCCTTGGCGACCGACCCCCAACTCTGGGCCGTCGTCGCGCGGTCCCTCGCCTTCTGTATCTTGACCGCGGCCATCACGCTCGCCATCGGCACGCTGCTGGCCTTGCTCATGTCGGGCGTGACTAAGACGGCCCGCCTGATTCTGCAGATTGCCTTGCTGCTCGCCTGGTCGATGCCGGTCGTCGCCGCGATGACCGTGTGGATCTGGCTTTTCGACCGTCGCCGTGGGGCGATCAACTACCTCCTCGACATGATCCCGGGCGTTGAGATGTATCGTTTCGACTGGCTCTCGACACCTTTGACCTTCTTCATTGTCGCGAGCATCATCGTGATCTGGATGAGCGTTCCGTTCGTCGCGTTCTCGATCTACGCGGGGCTGACCCAGGTCTCCGACGAGGTGCTCGAGGCCGCCCAACTCGACGGAGCGACCGGCTACCAGCGCTTCCTGCACATCATCGCCCCGATGATTCGCCCGGTCATCGCGATCGTGCTCCTGCTCCAACTGATCTGGGATCTGCGGGTATTCACCCAGATCACGATGCTTCAAGACGCGGGCTCCAAGTCCGGCGACTTTGACCTACTCGGCACCTACATCTACAAGCTCGGCACGAGTGCTCAGGACTTCGGGATGGCGTCGGCCGTGTCGATCCTCGTCCTCGCGATCACGATCGGGCTGAGCTGGTTCTACGTGCGGAGCCTGCTGAAGGAGGATGAGGCACGGTGAGCCGTCGCATCCGCCGTACGCTCCTGTCGACCCTCGCGATCGTCATCGCGCTGATCTGGATCTTCCCCGTCTACTGGATGGTGAACTCGTCACTGCTGCCGAACGCCATTCTGCAGTCGTTCATCCCGACCTTCTTCCCGACCCCAGCAACCCTGAGCAACTTCGGCGGCGCGCTCGCCGATGGCAGCTTCTTTACTGCGCTCGGCATGAGCATCGCGATCACCCTGACCGTCGTGGTGTTCTGCTTGCTCTTCGCCTTCCTCGCGGCAATCGCGATCAGCCGCTTCCGGTTCAGGGGGCGCCGGAGTTTCGTGCTGGCGGTGCTGCTCGTGCAGATGCTTCCGGCCGAGGGCCTGTTCATCGCGCAGTACAAAATGGTGTCGAGTGTGGGGCTACTCGACTCCGTTATCGGGGTGAGCGTCATCTACATTGCCGCGGTCGTTCCATTCACGATCTGGATGCTGCGCGGGTTCGTCGCCGGGATCCCGGCCGACCTCGAAGAAGCCGCCATGGTGGACGGCCTGAGCCGGTTCGGTGCGTTCATGCGGATTACCTTCCCGTTGCTGGCGCCTGGGCTTGTGGCATCCGGAGTGTACGCATTCCTTCAGGCCTGGAACGAGTTCACAGTCGCGCTCGTGTTGCTGCCGTCCGAGGCCGCGCAGACGCTACCGCTGTGGTTGCGCGGATTCGTTCAGGCGAGCGCGACCCGAGAGACCGACTGGGGCCAAGTGATGGCCGCTTCCACACTCGTGGCGGTACCAGTTATCGTCTTCTTCCTTCTGGTTCAAGGCCGACTCACTTCGGGTCTGGTCGCCGGGGCGGTGAAGGGATGAGGGTCGGCATCGACATTGGCGGTACCAAGACTCACGCGGTCTCGGTCAGCCACGACGGGCAGATTGAGCACCAGTTGCGACTCGTGACTGGTTTCGGTCCTGACGCAGTCATCGAGACCGCCGTGCGTGCCGTCACGGACATCGCCCAGTTGAGCGACACCGTCATTGACGGTTTTGAGTCAATCGGCATCGGGATCCCCGGGGCCGTGGATAACGGAACGGGACGGGTGTCCCACGCGGTCAACCTGGGACTCGCTGGCCTTGATCTCGGTGCGGAACTCTCCGCACGCCTGGGTCGCCCGGTGCGAATCGAGAACGATGTCAACGCAGCTGCCCTTGGCGCGTTTCACCTGCTCGAGAAGGATGCCTCGCACTCGATGGCCTACCTGAACCTCGGAACCGGACTCGCCGCTGGCCTCGTGCTTGGCGGCAACCTCTGGCGCGGCTCGCGTGGGTCTGCGGGTGAGATCGGCCACATCCCGGTCGATCCGAACGGCCCCGAGTGCCCCTGCGGCCAGCGCGGCTGCCTGGAGATGGTGGCCAGCGGCTCGGCGATCGCGCGCCAGTGGCCCACCGAAGACCCACGCCCAGCGCGCGCGCTGTTCGAGGCAGCGGCCGCTGGCGATCCGGCTGCGATCGAGGTCAAACGCCGCTTTGTCGAGAACGTTGCGGCGGCCGTACGCGTTCTGGTGCTCACGGTCGACGTCGACAGCGTCGTTATCGGCGGCGGGCTGTCGTCGCTGGCAACCCCACTGCTCGACGACATCGTCGTGGTGCTCGAGGCCTGGGAGCTTGCCTCGCCATTCCTCGCGTCACTCACGTTGAGTCGCCGGGTGCAACTCGTTCCTCGCCACTTCCCCGCGGCGGCCGTCGGAGCGGCACTGGTCGGAATCGCCTGATGGCCGAGGTCGTTGTTGTCGAGTCGGCGGATGCCGCGGGCGAGCTGGCTGCTGACGCGATCGAGCACCTCGTCCGCGCCCAGCCGACCGCCGTCTTGGGGCTCGCGACCGGATCCACCCCTCTCACGACCTGGCGCGCGCTGGCCCGGCGCGGCCTCGACCTGTCGCGGGTGCGGGGCTTCGCGCTCGATGAATACGTGGGGCTCGCGCCGGGGCATCCAGAGAGCTATCGGTCGGTCATCGCGCGCGAGGTGGTCGAAACGCTCGGGATGAGCCCAGAGCTGGTTCAGACCCCAGACGCCCACGGCTCACTCGATACGGCAGGCGAGCGGTACGAGCGCGCACTAGTGAAGGCTGGAGGCGTCGACCTTCAGATTCTCGGCATCGGTCGAACAGGCCACATTGGCTTCAACGAGCCGGGATCGTCGTTCGCGTCGCTCACTCGGGTCAAGACCCTGACACAGCAGACCCGGGCAGATAACTCGCGATTCTTCGACTCGCCCGATGACGTTCCCGTGCACTGCATCACTCAAGGACTCGGCACTATCTTGCGCTCCCGACAGCTCGTGTTGCTGGCGTTCGGGGAGGCAAAGGCTGCCGCCGTCGCGGGCGCGGTTGAGGGGCCGTTGACTGCGAGCCTTCCGGGATCGGCCGTGCAGCTTCATCCGCGGGTGACGGTGATCGTTGACGAGGCGGCGGCAAGCCTGCTGGTTCACGCCGACTACTACCGCTACGCGTGGGCGAACCGCATGCTGCCCGGATTTTAGGACTAGTCGAGAATCGCGCCAGCACCCCACACGCGCTGAACACGCCACTGGTGGTCGAACAGCACTGCGTCGGCGGCGAAACCCGGGGCGAGAAGTCCGAGCCGGTGTTCGAGGCCCAGGGCACGGGCTGGCGTCAGCGTGAGCGCGGCGACCGCGTCTGCAGGGGTGATGCCGACATCGCGCACGGCTTGGCGCAGTGCCGAATCCTGGGTGACCGTTGAGCCGGCGATGGTGGTGGTTCCTCGCAGCACCGCGAGCCCGTCGCGCACTGTCACTGTGCGGCTACCCAGCGAGTAGTCGCCGTCGGTGAAACCTGCGGCCGCCATCGCATCAGTTACGAGGGCAATGCGGCCCGGTGCGGCACCAAAGGCGAGGTGAACGACCCGCGGATGCACGTGCTTGCCGTCGAGGATCAGCTCGATCGTAACGCGCTCATCTTCGAACGCAGCGACCACCGGCCCGGGATCGCGATGGTGGATGCCCGGCATCGCGTTGAAGGCGTGTGTCAGAATTCGCGCGCCCCGGTCGAACGCCTCGTGAGCCAGCTCAGCGTTAGCCATCGTGTGACCGACGGCGACGGCAACTCCCGCTTCGACGAGCACGTCGATCGCCTCCATCGCGCCGGGAAGCTCGGGAGCGAGTGTCAATTGCCGAACAGTTCCGCGGGCAGCATGCAGCAACTGCTCAATAACTCCCGGCTGCGGCTCAAGCAGGTACTCAGGGCTGTGTGCCCCGCGGTTGTCGGGTGCGAGGAACGGCCCCTCGAGGTGCGAGCCCAGAATCAACGGGTCATCGGCTGCGAGGTCGGCAATTATGGCGAGGCTCGAGCTCAGTCGGTCGAGAGGGTTCGCAACGAGACTGATCATCGACCGGGTGGTGCCGTGACTGCGGTGAGTGGCGAGCGCAGCGCGGATCTCGTCGGGACCGTCATCGAACGAGTGACCACCCCCGCCGTGACCGTGCAGGTCGATGAAGCCGGGGGTGAGCCATCCGCCCCCGGCGTCAATGGAGTTCTTCGCCGCAGGCGGGGTGCCGGTGCCTGTTTCAGTAATCGTGTCGCCCGAGCAGAGCATCCAGAAACTGTCGATCTGGCCGTGTGCGTCGAGCTTTCGGGCGGAGTGAACTAGAAGGTCGGGCATTGCCGTCGGGGTCCTCGCTGGGTGCCAATCGCCGAATCCGTGCAGATAGCCGATACTAACGGTTGGCCGCCAATAGGCTGGGTTCATGGTGAAGCTGCCCGGGTTTAGGAAAGCATCTACGTCGTCGGAAGACCATCGGGTCACCACGTTCGAGCTCTTCTTTGACCTCGTCTTCGTCTTCGCATTCACTCAGGTGACGGTGTTCATGGCGACCCAGCACAGTGCCCTCGGCATTCTGAAGGGACTTGTAGTACTGACCCTGCTGTGGTGGTCGTGGGTGGCGTACTCGTGGTTGGCCAACCAGACTCACGCGGACGAAGGCATCGTACGCATCGGAATGATTGTCGCGATGATCGCGATGTTCGGCATTGCCCTCGCGGTTCCCGAGGCATTCGACGACCTTGAGGGTGGACTTTCAGGGCCGCTCGTTCTCGCGGCCTGCTACGTCATCGTGCGGCTGGTGCACGCCGTCTTGTACATCATCTCGGCGGGTGACGACGTGGAGCTGAGGCGGCAAGTGATTCGCACTTCGTTGGCGTGGGTCGTCGGCGCCGGGCTGATCGTAGTCGGCGCGTTTATCGGTGGTGAGTTTCAAGTCTGGTGGTGGCTGGCGGCACTACTGGTGGATGCGGCTCTCACTTACGCCACCTCGAACGGCGGGAACTGGCGGATTCACTCGGCCGCGCACTGGGCGGAGCGCTACGGCCTCATTGTGATTCTCGCGCTCGGCGAGTCGATCGTCGCTATCGGCGTCGGTGCAGCCCAGCTACCGGTGAGCACCACAATCCTGGTCGGTGCCGCCCTCGGCATG
>JANOED010000025.1:0-10681 GCA_031413035.1 Leifsonia sp.
CTTGGGTCCGGCGATCGAGGGCACGACCGTCGCTAGGTCGAGTTCGAGGTACTCGCTGAAGGCCGGTTCAATGCTCGGGTCGTGCCAGAGGTGCTGGAGCTTCGAGTACGCCTCTACGAGTGCGACCTGTTCGTCGCTGCGGCCGGTCAGGCGCAGATAGTCGAGGGTCACCTCGTCAATCGGGAACATCGCCGCTGTGGAACCGAACTCCGGGCTCATATTGCCGATGGTGGCGCGATTGGCAAGTGGAACTGCGGCGACGCCTGGCCCATAGAACTCGACGAACTTGCCCACCACCCCATGCTTGCGAAGCATCTGAGTGATCGTAAGGACGACGTCGGTGGCGGTGACCCCGGTGGGGATGCTGCCGCTGAGCTTGAAGCCCACGACCTTGGGGATCAGCATGGAGACCGGCTGACCGAGCATCGCGGCCTCGGCCTCGATTCCGCCAACACCCCAGCCCAACACACCGAGACCGTTGACCATGGTCGTGTGTGAGTCGGTGCCGACACAGGTGTCGGGGTAGGCGCGCAGTACACCGTCAACCTCGCGGGTGTACGTGACACGGGCCAAGTACTCGATGTTGACCTGGTGCACGATCCCGGTTCCGGGAGGAACAACCTTGAAATCGTCGAAGGCGGTCTGACCCCAGCGGAGAAATTGGTACCGCTCGCTGTTGCGCTCGTACTCGATCTCGACGTTGCGCTCCAGCGCGTCAGCGGTGCCGAAGAGGTCGGCGATGACAGAGTGGTCGATCACGAGCTCGGCTGGGGCGAGGGGGTTGATCTTGGTTGGGTCGCCGCCGAGGTCGCTCACTGCCTCGCGCATAGTTGCAAGGTCGACAATGCACGGCACGCCCGTGAAGTCCTGCATGATTACGCGGGCCGGAGTGAACTGAATCTCGGTGTCAGGCTCCGCAGTCGGCACCCACGCGCCGAGGGACTCGATCTGAGACTTTGTAACATTCTTGCCGTCCTCGGTTCTGAGGAGGTTCTCGAGGAGCACCTTGAGACTGAACGGGAGCATCTCGAATCCAGCGACCCTATCGATACGGAAGACTTCGTACGAGGTAGAGCCGACCGTGAGGGTGTCTTTCGACCCGAAGCTGTTCACTGCAGACACTGTCGTCTCCCTTGCTGAGGTGATGCTAATCCTCGCACGAATGCCCTGTGCGGATTTGCCCAAACTATCTTGATGTCGAGATAAATCTAGCACTAGTCAAACGCTGCGTCTGCCCTTTCAGTCCTCTCGTGGTCGCGCATAGGCAGTGCGCACCAGAAGCCACGTGACCCAGAGCATGGCTCCGTAGAGAGGCACCCCGAGAATCAATTTCAGAGTCGCCAGCACCTGAGTGTTGCCGGCGAAGTAGAACGGCAGTTCGGCGCCAAGACGCAAGGCGAACAGTCCGCACCACAGGATCGTGGCAATCGTCGCGACTTTCACCTTGGCCGGATCTGTCCTCCACCCGGGACCCTCCCCGGTGATAAGAGACGCGATGACTCCGATGAGGGGCCAACGCACTCCGAGGCTCACCACAAGCGCGATGAGGAACACTGCGTTGATGATGAAACCGAAGACGAAGTTGTCTTCAGCGCGGCCGGTGACCAACGCAAGGCCGGCCGAGAGCCCTATCCCGACGACGCCAGCGGCGGCTGATGTCCAAGGTTGGCGCATAACCAGCCGTGCGACGACAAACACCGCGGCCAGCGCAAGGGGGATGAGTACAGACGGGAGGAGTTCGCCGGTGATCGTGAAGACGACGAGAAACCCAAGCCCGGGAAGGATCGACTCGACGAGGCCGCGGACTCCTCCCATCGCCGAAAGAAGAGCCGAGCCGCTCGGCGCCTCTCCTGGCGCCACCTTTCCGAATGCTGACCTGCGGGCGGCCTGACCCAACGTCTCGCCCAGCGATGGCTGCGGGTTCTCGTCGCTCACGGCTGTTGCGCCTGTTGTCCGGTGGCGGGCATGTGCAACGGAATAAGGTCTCGCGGCGGCATGGGGGTCGTGCCACGTACCACCACGATCGACCTGAAGATCTCTTCGATCTGAGCCGCCGCGGTCGCATCGGTCGCTCCAGCTCCAGAGATCACGCCACGTAAGAACCAGCGCGGACCGTCAACCCCAATGAAGCGGGCGAGACGGGGCTGGGCACCCGCGACGGGTATCTCGGCGAGCAGCTCAGGGCCGAAGACGCCGTTGCGCGGGTTGATTCGACCGCCTTGCTTGGTGATTTGGTCAACGATCTGCTGCCGTATCTCATGCCACAGTCCACTCGACCGCGGAGCAGCAAAAGGCTGCACCTGCAGTGACGATCCGGCGTAGTCGAGCCCCACGGCGACAACCCGCTTGCTTCCCTCCTCAACCTCGAGACGCAGTCCGAGGTCGGTGCGCGGCAGAACCTTGACACCGCCGAGATCAACGTAGGGGCGGACCGCGTTCGCCTCGCTCTCGTCCAGCGGCCCTGCGGTCGCGCGATCCTCCGGGCCCGATTTCGGATGCTCGTGCGGCTCAATCTCAGGTGCGTCGCTCACGCGGCTCCTTCATCTGGGGTTACTACTGACTCTGGTGCGGGGTGCGGACGCAGGCCGGTCGAACCGAACCCTCCCTCACCGCGATGACTTCCCGGCAGCGTGGTCACCGGAACAAAGGTTGCCCTGGAAACGGGCATGACGATGAGCTGCGCTATCCGATCACCAACGGCGATGGTGAACGGATGCTCGGCGTCGGTGTTCAGGAGCGTTACGCGTATCTCGCCGCGGTAGCCGGCATCCACCGTTCCGGGGCTATTGACAATGGTGATGCCGTGCTTGGCTGCCAGTCCGCTACGAGGAACAACGAAGGCGACGTACCCATCGGGCAGCGCGATCGATACGCCGGTCGACACTGTGGCGCGCGCCCCAGGGCCAAGAACGAGATCCTCCGACGACATGAGGTCTGCTCCGGCGTCTCCAGGGTGGGCGTAGGCCGGCATCCTCGGGCTCGAGATCAGCACTTCAACATTGTCAGCCACGTGACGAGGGTAGTGCAGAACCCTGAACTGACCGAAAGTCTGATCGAATGGGGTCATGTCCGAATCTGCCGAGACGATCTACCGCGAACGACTCTGGCCCGCGCCGTGGTTATTCATCAGCACCGCGCTGGTTATTCCGGCGAGCCTGCTCGTGTTTCTTCCGATCAATCCACTCGTCGGTATCGGCGTCGCTGCCGTTCTCTATCTCGGGTGCATTGGCCTGCTGATTCTGGCCTCGCCGGTCATTGCGGTCACCGATCGCGAACTCTTCGCGGGGCGGGCTCGCTTACCCCTCAGCGTCATCGGTGGCGTCACCGCGTTCTCCGGCGAGGAAGCCCGGCTCGAGCGCGGTCCGCGCCTTGATGCCCGCGCGTGGCTGCTGATCCGTGGTTGGGTCGACCCGGTGGTTCGGGTCAAGCTTGAGGACACCAAAGACCCGACACCGTACTGGCTAGTCTCGACCCGACGACCAACTGACGTGATCGCAGCGATCGGTCGAGTTAGGCCGCGCACTCCTGGCAAATAGAGCCGAGCTTGGTTTCGTGATCAATCTGCGACCGGTGCTTCACAAGGAAGCAGTTGACGCAGGTGAATTCGTCAGCCTGAGGAGGCAGCACGACGACATCAAGGTCGAGGTCGGAAAGGTCTGCACCCGCCAGCTCAAAACTGCCGGGGTTGTCGGCGTCGTCGGAGTCGATCGACCCTGACGCCTTGTCCGGAACGCGCTCCTTCAGTGCCTCGATCGACTCGGAGTCGTCGTCGGTCTTACGGGGTGCGTCGTAATCGGTTGCCATGCCCATCCACTTCTATATGCGTCTCGTTACGTCGTGCGTGACGAAATCGGCGGGGACAGTGTGCATCAATCGGCAGTGAATAGCAAACCACTGGTCAGTAACACTTCGCCGCGCGCATGCAACAACTTGCGGCACGCCCGTGGTATTCCCAAGAATCCTTCTGCGCGCGTGTCATCCTTATGGCAATCGTGATGGCTGGAGGGCATTCAGCGTGCAGGACCTTCAAGTAATCGGAGTTGAGGACGGGGCACTCCTCGTCACGTCCGACGACGGAACTCGATTCCGTCTTCCCATCGATGAAACGCTGCAGTCCCGCGTTCGCCAGAGCATCCCGGATGCCGGGGAGGGGCGCAAGCTCGCGCCCAAGGAGATTCAGGCGCACATTCGATCAGGGATGTCAGCTCACGATGTTGCGTCCATCACGGGAGCTCCTCTGGATTACATCCAGCGCTTCGAAGGCCCTGTGATCGCCGAGCGCGAGTTCGTCGTGAAGTCGGCACTAGAAGTCGCCGTGCACACCGCTGCCGACACCGACCCTTTGCGTCAAGGGAAAACCTTCGGCACTGCAATCCGTGAGCGCCTGCACGACCTCGGGGGCACGAACGTGCGCTGGTCAAGCTGGAAAGATGTCTCTAGTGGATGGTTGGTCAAACTCTCTTTCACTGCCAATCAGATCGATCATGACGCCCGATGGCAGTTTGACCCCAAAAAGCACGCTCTCAGCCCCCTCAACAACGAAGCAATCACGCTCTCACAGCAGGGTGACGCTGCCAACACCACCCTGATGCCACGGCTGAGGGCAGTCGCGACCGATGAGCCGACGATCAACTCTTCACGGTTCGACAGTGGCGCTTTCGTCATCGACAGCAGCACAGCCGCCGACGAACCTCCTTCGCCCGTCTCAATCATTCGCGACACCGCGCAGCCCGAGCAAGTACAAGGCAATCAGACCGCAGACTTGCTCGAAGCGCTGCGGCGGCGGCGTGGAGAGCGCGAATCCGCGGGCTTCGACGAGGATGACGTTCGTTCAACTCATCCGTCTACGGGCACGATTCGTATCGTGGACGTGCCCATGGGCGACTTTGCCGACGACGTCCCTTCCCCTCGACAGACGGCACCACAGCCGACGGCACGAAAAAAGGGTCGCGCAACTATGCCCAGCTGGGACGAGATCGTGTTCGGCGCGCGTCCCGACGACGACCTCGCCTAGGGCCTACCGCTAGGCCGCGCGGGCAAACGCTCCAAAACGCAGTAGGGGCACTCGCAGTTCCGACTGGGTGGCGGAGCCGTGCTGGCCGATCATTGCGAGCGAACTCCGGGTTGCAGTGCCGGAGTCGTAGTATGCGATCGTCTTGCGTGCCGCAACCAGAAGGTCCCCTAGGCGAGGCACTACCTCTGGACTAACCTGGGCACCCAACCAGCCCGACTGGATGAACTCTTGACGAGTCGCCACCCACGCGCGGGCCTCTTCAGACGCGCGCCATCGCTCGGTGAGTTGCTCGCGCTCGTCTGTAGCAAGATCCGGCTCGAAGTGAACTTGAAGGGCGCGCGGTTCTCCCGCGACGAAGCGAACGCCATCAAGTAACCCAGGGAGCTCGTTGAACAGCACGTGCGCGCGTGCGGGAACGTCAAGGATCCCGTGGTCAGCAGTCACGAGCAAGCCGTGCGACCGACCGAGCGCTAACGTGAGGGCTCGAACAGCGGAATCGGTGGTCTCGAGCGCGGCCGTCCATTCGCGCGACTCCCAGCCGTGAGCGTGTGCCGCCATGTCGAGTTCGGGGATATACACGTAGATGAGCGATGGAGGGCCCGGGGCGGCAACTAGCTCGATCGCGTGACTCATTCGCTCCGCGATCGTTGCCCCGCTGACATAGTGAGCTCCGCGTAGCACGGCGCTGGTGAATCCCGACCGCCGATAACGCTCGGTCCCGACCGCGTAGGCGCCGAAGCCCCGAGCAGTTGCCCGCTCAAAGAGCGTGGGCTGCAGTTGCCAACTCAGTGGGTCAAGCTTGTCGTCCCAACCGGTGAGTTGGTTCACGACGCGATCGTGTTCGGGATCTAGCACGCTGTACCCGACCATCCCGTGACTACCGGGAAGCACGCCGGTGGTGAGACTCGCCAGAGCTGATGCCGTTGTCGTCGGGAACCCCGCTTCGATGACCGAGCGCCCGGTCAACGCGCCAAGGAGGGTGCGCGCGTGGCCCGCCCGCGCCTTCAGCGCATCCGCTCCGAGTCCATCAATGAGCAGAACGACCGCTCGGTCAACTCGCCCGAGCCTGAGTCGATTGGGGCCGCCCTCGATGCTGGCGAGGCAACTTTCCATCACATCGGCAAGGCTCAACCCGTCTGGTTTGGGCGCCGGTAACATGGGGGCAATCCTATGACTACCCCCGAAAATCCCACTCCCATCACGCCCTCGGCCCGCGCAAGCTCCGCCGGTACAAGCCCGGGCGAGCGTATCCAAGACGTTGATGTCTCAACCGAGATGCAAGGTTCATTTCTCGAGTACGCGTACTCGGTCATCTACTCCCGCGCTCTCCCGGACGCGCGCGATGGGTTAAAGCCCGTCCAGCGGCGCATTCTTTATCAGATGTCAGAGATGGGTTTGCGCCCGGATCGCGGACACGTCAAGTCATCGCGCGTCGTCGGCGACGTGATGGGCAAGCTCCACCCGCACGGCGACGCGTCGATCTACGACGCCATGGTGAGGCTCACTCAGGACTTCGTGTTGCGCGTTCCTCTCATCGACGGCCACGGCAACTTCGGTTCGCTCGACGATGGGCCTGCCGCCCCGCGGTATACGGAGGCCAGACTTCACTCCTCGGCACTCGCCATGACCGAGAGTCTCGATGAAGATGTCGTCAATTTCGTTCCCAACTACGACAACTCGCTCATGCAACCCGAGGTTCTCCCCTCGGCCTTCCCGAATCTGCTGGTGAATGGTGCCAGTGGCATCGCGGTCGGAATGGCGACCAATATGGCGCCGCACAATCTCATCGAGGTGGTGGGCGCAGCGCGGCACCTGCTCGATCACCCCGACGCCACGCTCGACGATCTGATGTCGTTCGTTCCCGGTCCCGACCTGCCGACCGGCGGCACCATCATTGGACTCGACGGAATCCGGGATGCCTACGCGACGGGACGGGGCGCATTCAAGACCCGCGCAAAGGTGAGCATCGAGGCACTCACCGCTCGCAAGACAGGGCTTGTTGTCACCGAGCTGCCCTACCTCATCGGCACCGAGCGTGTGATCGAGAAGATCAAGGATGGCGTCAACGCCAAGCGGATCAACGGAATCTCGGATGTCACCGATCTGACCGATCGTAAACACGGTATGCGTCTCGTCATCGGTCTCAAGACGGGTTTCAGTCCCGATGCGGTGCTAGAGCAGCTCTACCGGCTCACCCCTCTCGAGGATGGCTTTTCGATCAACAACGTCGCCCTAGTCGGCGGTGGGCCTCGAACTCTCGGCCTCAAGGAGCTTCTGCAGGTCTACCTCGACCACCGTCTGTCAGTGATCCGCCGGCGAAGCGAATTCCGGCTTGCTCGCAAGCGGGAGCGGCTTCACCTCGTCGAGGGTCTGCTCATCGCGATCCTCGACATCGACGAGGTCATTCAGGTCATTCGACAGAGCGACGACAGTGAGAAGGCTCGTAGCCGGCTGATCGACGTATTCGACCTAAGCGAGTTGCAAGCCGAGTACATCCTCGAGTTGCGCCTGCGGCGTCTGACCAGGTTCAGCCGCATCGAGCTTGAGGCGGAGGCCGACAAGCTCCGAGCAGAGATTGAGTATCTTGAGGGGCTCCTCGCAGACCCCGGGCGCATTCGACGCCTCGTCTCGGAGGAACTCGAGGAGGTCGCTGAACGGTTCGGGACTCCACGGCGCACTCTGCTGACCGAGGCACGGCCGGTTGCTCCGACCTCAACAACTAGCCGTAAGGTCTCCCCGGTACTGGAAATCGCGGATGCCCCGTGCGAGGTCTTGCTCTCGACCACGGGCCGCGCGATCCGGGTAGACCTCCCCGACGACGGCAGCGGCATCCAGTCGCCTCGCCGACGAGCACGGCATGACGCGATCCGGTCACGAGTGACGACAACAAGTCGCACTGAACTGGGCGCCATCACGAACGCTGGGCGCATCATCCGCTTTACCGCGGTTGATCTCCCAAGCGTGCCCGCTAACTCGATCCAGCTCGCTGCGGGGGCAAAAATCACTGACTATCTGGCCATTGGCCCGAAGGAGAAGGTTCTCGGGCTTGTGACGCTTGACGGGGAGCCCATCGCCTTAGGGACGCGGCAGGGTGTCGTCAAGCGCGTCTCCCTCGGGGGGTGGCCGAGCAAACCAGACTTCGAGGTGATCTCGTTGAAGCCGGGAGATGAGGTGGTCGGCGTCGCACAGTGCGGGGATTCTGCCGAACTCGTGTTCGTCACGTCAGACGCGCAGCTGTTGCACTTCAGTGCCAGCGCCGTTCGGCCTCAAGGACCGGCGGCGGGCGGCATGGCTGGAATCAGCATCGCGGCGAATGCCACCGCTGCCTTCTTTGGCGCGATCGATCCGGCGGAAGCCAATGACGTCGTCACAATGTCGACATCGGTCGCGACGATCGCGGGGGCTGACCCTGGGCGCGGGAAAGTCTCAGCGCTGGCTGAATTCCCCGGCAAGGGGCGCGCAACGAGCGGAGTCAGAGCGCACTCCTTCCTCAAGGGCGAGGACATTCTGGCTCTCGCGTGGGTTGGCCCTTCGCCGGCGACCGCAGTGGGTACTGACGGCTCAATCCGACAGCTTCCTGACAGGGGCGCCAAGCGGGGTGCCTCCGGAACGGTGCTCGACGGCGTAATCGGCTCGGTGGGATCGGCGATCTAGGCACTCCGGAACCAACTACACGTGCGGCACAAAGTTCTGCCAGGCCAGTCGACGCACCCCACGCGGATCCTTTTCGATGCGATCGACCGAGTCAATGATCATTGTGCGGCGGCGTCTCGGCGTGAAGCGGGGCCAGTCGTCACCAGGATTTCCGGTGTGCGCAAAAGACAGCCACCAGCGCTGCATCCGCTCTCCTGCCCGCTGGAAGGCGCGGCGACCGCCGAGGGCCCCGATTCCTCGACCCAACAGCCCATTCATCCGATCGAAGAGCGCGAAGAGCTCGAGCCCGTGAGTAGCGTCGAGCCCCCTCAACCTAAGAAGCCGCGTCGACGCATCGAAGCGATACATATACACGACAGCAAAACGCGAATGGCGCTCAGCGACCTTGACGCTGGGGTACCAGAAGGCAAAGTCACCGCCGAAGTCAGCCGCCGGGCGAGTAGCCGGAAGCCCCGGGTACTGCGCCTTGAGCGCCCGCCGGGACTTCTTGGGTGTGTTGGCGAAGATCGCGCGAATGCGTGGGGGCGTAGTCGCGAGAATGTCTAGTCGACCACGGAACAACGACCCCTCCCGATCGTTGGTTCCGATGATCAGTGGAATTGGATGCGCCCTCCCGCCCTTGAACGCGTCGAGCGGACGCTCGGGCACGAGCTCACCGTCGATCACGGGACTAAGGGCAACCGTTCCCGGGTAACGATCGGGCATAAGCAACTGCAGCCGAGTGGTCGCTCGCACTACAGCGTCGACACTCGCATTCGCCAGCAACTCGGCTGCGTCTTCAGCACTGGTGCTTTCTACTGCCGTGTCGTCGACCTCCTCGCTGAGCAGTTCGAGAAACTCGCTCGCCCACGTGCGCGTGACCTCGGGCGGGTAGATTCCGTTCGCAGGCGAACTCTGCGCAATCGCACGTGAGAACAGGCCATCCGCGGTCGGCACGGTCATGAGAGTGGTCACGGAGTTGCCCCCCGCAGACTCACCAAACAGCGTCACCCGGTGAGGGTCACCACCAAACGTAGCGATGTTGTCGCGAACCCATTCGAGTGCCGCGATCTGATCCCGGAGTCCCAGATTCGCGTTGATCGGTCGGTCGGCAGTCGAGAAGCTCGACAGGTCAAGCCAACCGAGCGCACCGAGACGGTAGTTAAGGTTCACAAAGACCACCCCACCCTGCCTCACCAGTCCCTCGCCCTGACCCAAGATCTCGCGAGCCGAGCCCACAGAGTAGGCGCCACCGTGGATGAACACCATGACCGGCGCTGCCTCAACCGGCTCAAGCGGAGCGATGACGTTGAGACTCAGGCAGTCCTCAGACATGGGTGCATTGGTACGCACCCGAAACTGGCCGTTACGATCCTGCGGTGCAATCGGTCCAAACTCCGATCCGTCTCGGATGCCCGCCCACCCCACCACCGGCGCGGGCGCCCTGAACCTCAGCTGCCCAATCGGAGCCGCCGCATAGGGAATGCCCCGCCACATGCACAGGCCGCGCCGGACGGTGCCCTCAACGACTCCCCCGGTAACCTCGACTCGCACGCGCGCATTCTAGGGACTGGCTATGAACGTCACACGTCGATACGGTCGCGATCGAGCCCCTGCCCAGCGATGATGAACTCCTTGCGAGGGGCGACGTCGTTGCCCATGAGCAACTCGAAGACGGTGGCCGCCTGCTCCGCGTCGCCGACGTTCACCCGACGAAGGGTGCGGTGCTGGCGATCCATCGTCGTTGTCGCGAGTTGGTCGGCATCCATCTCGCCGAGCCCTTTGTAGCGTTGGATAGGATCCTGATACTTCTTGCCCGACTTCTTGAGACCGGCAAGCACCGCGTTCAGCTCCGCTTCGGAGTAGGTGTAAATCGTCTCGTTGGGTTTTGACCCGGCGTTCAACACAACCACCCGGTGCAGCGGCGGTACCGCGGCGTAGACCCGACCATCCCGGATCATCTCAGGCATGTAGCGGAAGAACAGTGTCAACAGCAGGGTGCGAATGTGCGCGCCGTCGACATCCGCGTCAGCC
>JANOED010000026.1:0-18147 GCA_031413035.1 Leifsonia sp.
GCGGCTGGGCGAAACTCGCGCAGTGCACCTCATCGAGAAGGTCACGCGCGTGTCGTCCCGCGAGGCCGCCCGGCGAGTTCGTCTCGGGCGTGCCACCCGGCCGCGCTTCGGTCTCGACGGGCGACCGCTGCCGGCCGAGTACCCGGGGGTGTCTCAAGCACTTGCCTGCGGGATGCTCGGGCTCGACTCCGCCGCCGTCATCGTGCAGCACCTAGCTCAGGCCGACACCGCGCAGCTCGAGCACCGCGATCGTGCCGAGCACGCCCTTGTCGAGGCTGCCGCGACCCTCTCTGCCGACCTCGTCGCCGTGCGCGCTCGAGTCTGGCGCGAAGCACTTGACCCCGACGGAGCGGAGCCGCGCGACGAAGACCTCCGGCGCCGCCGACAGTTCTGGATCGGCCGCGAAGAGGACGGCATCACCAAGTTCGGCGGATACGCCGACCCCGTAAACGCGGCGCTGCTCAAGGCGGCCCTCGCCGAGCGGAGTGGCCCCAACGTGCAACCTCGCTTCCTCAGCGCCGACGAGCTTGCAGCGGCACCCGAAACGCGCGACCCGCGCACCACCGACCAGCGCAACTTTGACATTGTGATGGGGTTAATTGCCGCGGGCATCCGGTCGAGCGAAGGCAAGCGCAAGAGCATGCGCAGCCTGACGACCGTGATCGCCGTCGTGAACAAGAAGGATCTCGACGCCGGCACCGGCATCGGCTGGCTCGACGACGTCGACGAACCCGTCTCGGTCGCGACCATCAACGAACTTGCCTGCGATTCCGGCGTGCGAACTCTCGTGCTCGGCGACGACGGCGAAGTGCTGCACCTCGGGCGCACCGAACGACTACACAGTCGAGCCCAGCGGCTAGCTATGGCGGTTCGTGACGGTGGCTGCATTTGGAACGGATGCCACGCTCCGCCGGGCTGGTGTCACGCCCACCACGTCATCCCGTACTCCGAAGGCGGGTTGACGGACATCGACAACGGAGTGCTGTTGTGTCCGGCCCACCATCATGCCCTTCATGCCTCCGAGTACGAGTTGCGCATGGTGAACGGGCGACCGCACCTGCGGGCACCCGCGTGGATTGACGTCGCTCGCGAGTGGACACCGCTGGGAAAGTCAAGGATCAGTATGCTCTGTGCATGACCTTCTTCGACTCCATCAAGACCGTGTTCCGCAGGTACGCCGAGTTCGAGGGTCGCGCGACACGACCCGAGTTCTGGTGGTTCGCCCTCTTCAGCGCTCTGGTCAGCTCGGCGCTGAGCGCCCTGATTCCGCCGACCTACATGTACGGCAACTTCATGGCGGTGAACGCGGTCAACGTGAGTGCCGCTCCGATCATCAACCTCGCGGGTTTCTGGAGCGTCGTGGTGTTCCTACCCAGCCTTGCGGTCACCATTCGCCGACTGCGCGATGCTGGCCACGACTGGTCAAACATCTTCTGGATTCTGTTGCCGATTGCCGGCCTCATTGTGCTGATCGTGAAGCTCGCCGACCCGACAGCGACCGCGACCGCTGCCGTTGTACCCGCAGCACCGGCCGCGGCCGTGAAGGCGCCAGCCAAGGCACCCGCAGCACCGAAGGCACCACCGGCCCCCAAGGCGTAGTCAGCCAGCGAGTACGAGAATCCCAACAATCATCGCTGCGAGGGCGGCGATAGCGGCGAGGGCAATCCATGCCGCGCGGCGGCGAGCCGCGGCATCCACCTCATAGCGCAGCCGCATGAAGCGGGCCTCGTGGCGCAGAGTGTCGTCGATCACACGCTCAGACGCGTGCCAAACGCCACTGCCTTCGGCTGCGCCAACCAACTCGGCCGCCTGCGTCGTGGTCAACTGGCGGGCCCGGCGCGTGATGAGGCGCGCAGCCTGAGAGGAGGCGGCCACGGTGACGTCCCGTGGCCGCCGTCGACCGAAGGCGAGCGAGCCTGGGTCCACAACCGCGATGAGGGGGTTCACCGAGATGGGCTCGCTCGCCTTCGTGCTAAGGAGCTTCGCGACGCGCATGGCCTCGAAGCGTGCATCCCGGAGGTGGTGGGTGCGGCGACCGTTGACGAGCAGTTGCTCGTCGTCAACCAGCACACGCTGCCCGGAATGGTTCTTGGTACTGAGAGTGAAGACTCCCGTCGGCCCGATCACTAGGTAGTCGCACTCGGCCGATCCCGGGGCGGGGTGAAGGAGGGTGAACTGCGGAGCGAGGTTATTCAGCGCCCGCACCACCTGAAGCTCGTCTCCGGCAGCGCGGTACCACGCTCGCGAGGCCGCGCTCAGCGGGCTGAATCCCAGCACGAACTTCGGCCACCGGTGGCGCTGTACGTCGGCCTGAATACGAAGACACTCGGCGATTACCCCGTAGGCAGCACCCCGAACGCGCACCCGGGGCGGTTGCGCAACCAGCCCAACTGCGGGCGCAGTGGCAGGCGCAGCGGCAGGCGCTACAGCGCTGGTCAGCCGCTCCCCCGCTACCATGTCGCCCTGAGGGCGAACAAGAAGATCAGTCACCGCATCCCCCCGAATGTCGATTGCCTTACGGTACCTAACCGCGCAGATGCCACGGCAGTCCCCACTACGGGGTTCGGGTACAGGCGATCCGTACCCCGTGACGCGCAACCCGCGCACGTAGGCTCGGACCATGACCGATGCCCTAATCCTCGACATCCTCTTGGTCATCCTCTTGGTGGGTTACATCGTCTACGGCTTCGTCAACGGTCTTTCTCGGAGCCTGTTCGTTATCGCCGGTGTGGTCGCCGGGGCGATCGCTGCGTACTTTGTCGTTCCGATCGTGACGGGGTGGATCCCGTGGGTGTGGCTACGGCCGGGTGCGACTATCGCCGCGACCGTGCTGCTCGTGCTCGCCGGTCACGCTCTGGGGTCGGCAGTCGGCAGGGGTGTTCGCAGCGGTATCGAGAGAACCGCCCTGAGCGGACTCGACCGATTACTCGGTGCGGTACTCACTGGCATCGCGGCGGCGCTCATCGCCTCAGTTGTGGGCGCGAGCGTAGGGCAACTCGGCGTCCCGGTGCTTTCTCAAGCCATTGCAGGCTCCTCGGTGCTCCGCTCGATCTCGACCCTCACCCCCGACCCGGTCGAAGCCTGGGTCGCCCAGTTGCGCGGAGTGGTCGCCGCCAGCGGAATCCCGGTCATCTCAGATGCCTTGGGCGGCGCTAACCCAGAGATTCCACAGATCGACACCGGCAGCGCTGCTCTCGATCAGGCCGCGCAATCGGTGGTGCGCATCACCGGCAACGCCTACGCCTGCGGAGTCTCCCAGTCCGGGTCGGGTTTCGTGGTCGCCGCCGGCCGCATCATCACCAATGCTCACGTTGTCGCTGGGGTGTCCGAGCCAGTGGTGCAGAGCCCCAGCGGGCAGGCTGTTGCCGGCACCGTCGTCTACTTCGATCCGGTGGGTGATCTCGCGGTCATCTCGGCGCCCGGGCTTGAGGCCACCCCGCTGCCGCTCGGCGTTACTGCCTCAGCTGACACGGATGCCGCGATCATGGGGTATCCCTATGGAGGCCCGTTCAGCGTGGGTGCCGCCACCGTGCTCAAGGTCTCAGACGTACTCGTCGATGACATCTACGGAACCGGCCGCACTCTGCGCAATGTCTATACGCTGGCCGCCGATGTGCGTCAGGGCAACTCGGGAGGGCCGCTGCTCGGACTCGACGGCACAGTCATCGGCGTGATCTTCGCAACCAGCGCCGAGGCAACCAACGTCGGCTACGCGGTCACGATGGCCGAACTCGACGCCGTCGCGGCCGCAGCACCGACACTGTCGGCTACGGTCTCAACCGGTGACTGTATCCGCGGCTAGGCAGCGGTAGCCTCCCGCTATTACGTGACGATTATCGCCGTGAGCCGCGCCACCAGGAGCCACACCAGCGCATACGAACCGCACAGCGCTGCTGCGATCCAGATCAGACGGATCGCTCGGGCCGTGCTTACGCGATCGCGAAGAAGAGTGAACTCTCGATTGAGCCGCTGAGTATCCAACGCCAACGCGGATGCCGCCGGCCACGTCGATTCGAGATCGGCGAGATCCGAGAGGCGCGCTACCTCAACACCGCTGCTCAACTCGGCGGCACGGCTGAGCTTTCTCTCCAGCTGTCCGGAGGCCACAACCAGCACCCCGCTAGGCTCACGCCGCACAACCAGTCGTCGCGGAGCGACGACCACGAGCAGCGCCTGCACGCGCACTGGAGTGCCCGCTGCGGCGGAGAGTGCTTGCGCTGCGGCATCCGCATACTCGATGCACAGTTCGATGTCGTTGTGGGGCTCTCCCCCCGCAAGGAGGAGGTCACCGTCAACGCTGACATCGTCCAACTACCGAGGTGACGATGTCACCGTCAACGCTGACATCGTCACCTCGGTAGTTGGCCGCGCGAACGGCGAACGTACCGGCCGGTCCCATCACCAGGTGGTCGAGTGTGCGGCCGCCCGGCAACGGAACATCATGGAGCGTGTCCCACCGCTGCCCCAGCCCATCGAGAACATCCCCTACTAGAAGCTCGCCGAGCGCTGCGCGGTAGTGTTTGCGCGCCTCTGCTGTCAGGGGGCTCACTCCCACTGCTCGCGAGAAGAGACCACGATCGCTAGCGGTCAGTTGCGCAGCAACGACGGCGGCCATCGCCGACTGGGCGGGTACCCGCTCCCGCACTCTGCGTCGCTGTTCCATTCCCCACTCCCGGGTTTGTGGTGAGGGGGGAGCACTCGCCGACGACACGGAGCCGGAAAAGACGTTGGGCCGGAGGCTCCCCCGCCTCCGGCCCTACTCGCTGCGAATGAATCGCACCCGATCGAACCTTCTTCCCCCGAAGAATTGGTTCGTGGTTACAGTGTGGCGATCCTGAGAATCTGCTGCAAACCCCCACTTGGGGGTATCCCCCGATGGGGGACAGAAGTTTCTGGTGGGGCTGATGTTAGTCGTGTGACTGAATGCCGCGGGGAAATCCTCGGGATGCCACTATGTGGAGACGCTGAGTAGGTCGAGTCATCGCCACATACAGGGCTGCGGCACCGCGAGGGATCTCGTCGACGATTTGCTGGGGCTCGGCCACAACGACCGCGTCAAACTCAAGTCCCTTCGCTTCCTGAGGTGTGAGCACCGCCACGGGTCGCGCGAGGCCCTCGGCGCCTCGACCAACGTCGTCGCCCAATCGTTCGGCCAGCGCAAGGTATACGGGTACCAGCATCGACTCGCTGGCAATCACTGCGACGGTCCCCCCGAAATCGATCCGGTGATCGGCGAGAACTGCCTCGACAACTCCGCGCGCGAGATCGTCGGTCGTCACCAGGTCCACCGGCCACGGGCTTTCGCGCACAGCGCGCGAGGTGGTGACGTTGACACCGTGCGCGAGCGCCATCGCTTCCGCAACGGCCGTGATTTGTGCGGGGGTTCGGTAGTTGACCGTGAGCTCCTCGAGACGCCACCGGTCGCCCACGTGCGGCGTCAGCGCGTCCGACCAACTCGAGGTTCCCGCTGCCGCACTCGATTGAGCGACGTCGCCCACGATGGTGAACGATTTCAGCGGATTGCGTCGGGTGAGCAACCGCCACTGCATCGGAGATAGCTCCTGCGCCTCATCCACCACGACGTGGCCGTATGCCCACTCGCGGTCGGCTGCTGCGAGTTCGGCTGTCGACCCGCGAACGACCGCGGCTTCGAACCCATCGGCTAGCGACTCGGCGTTCACGAGCCCCTCGACACCCATGTTGCGGATGGCCTGCTCGGCATTCTCGATGTCGCGCTTTCGCTGCTGCGCGCGCTCACGCTTCTCCGCGTCGGCGGACTCCCCGCCCTCGCCCAGCAACTCAGCGGCTTCGTCGAGCAGGGCGACATCACTCACCGTGAACGGTGCCGAGCGGTCCCTGAACAGCAGCGCGCGGCGCTGATCGCTCCACTGAGGGGTCAACGACGTCAGCCAGTGCGGTCGGGCATACAGGTCCTGCACTAGCTTCTGAGGGCTCAGCGGAAGCCACGCTGTGTTGAGTAATACCTTCACGTCATGTGACGTGCGCAGGTCTTCCCTTAGCCAAGCCTGATCGCTTTCTTCGATTGTGTTGCCGTGTGACTTGAGCTGGTCGGCGAGCAATCGGGAGAGTGCCGAGAGCGCCGCCTTGTTGAAGGCGACACGGGCGAGATTGTGGGGCTTCTTCGATTCCCACGCGCGTTGCATCGCCGAGTGAACCAGCTCAGGTGGAACGGTCAGCAGTTCCCCGTTCACGTCAATCACCTGCGGCTCGGTCGGCACGACCTGACGCGAGCGCACGGCTCGGGCGAGCAGGTCAGCCATCTCGAGCGAGCCCTTGAGAGCTGCGACCTCCGGTGCGTCATCCACGGCAGTGTCCACACCCGGAAATAGCTGTCCGACACTTGCCAGCACGACGCCCGTCTCGCCGAGGGAGGGCAAAACCGACTCGATGTATTGCAGGAAAGATCGAGACGGCCCCACGATGAGAACCCCGGATGCCGCGAGCCGATCCCGATGGGAGTACAGCAGGTATGCCGCCCGATGTAACGCAACCGCCGTCTTGCCGGTACCGGGACCGCCCTGAACCACGAGCGCGCCGCCCAGTTCAGACCGGATGATCGCGTCTTGTTCGGCTTGAATCGTCGCGACGATGTCGCTCATCCGGCCAGTGCGCTGAGCACTGAGCGTTGCCATGAGAGCGGCCTCACCCTGAAGTCCGGAAACATCGGAGTCGAGGAGATCCCGGTCGAAGATCTCGTCATCGATTCGAACGATGTCCCGACCCCGGCTGTGAAGGTGACGGCGGGCACGCGCGCCGAGAGGGGTCGCCGCTGTGGCCTGGTAGAAAGCTCGCGCCTGAGGTACTCGCCAATCGAGCAGCAGCGGCTGTTGCTCATCGTCTCGGAGCCCGATGCGCCCAATGTAGTGCAGCACCGGGACGTTGTTCTCGGCGGGAAACTCTAGCCGACCGAATGCGAGACGCTCGTCGATCTGACGCAGTTGAAGAATGCGATCCTCATAGATGCGGGCAAAGGCATCGCGCTCAGAACGGTTCTGGTGGGTTCCTCCCGGAGAACTTCGACGCACCGCCTCCAGTTGCTGGTGCGCCTCATCACGGAGCGCATCGAGGCGCTCGTAGAGGGTCCCCACGTATGCGCGCTCTCGTGCCAACTCGCCTGACGGCATCCGCTCTCCCCGTGAAATCCGGCCTTCCATTCTACGTGGATCGCGAGGGGGTCTTGCGCGACCAACGACGCGGTGGCACGCTAGCCACAGAACAACTCATCGCTCAGTCGAGTCGCAGGCAATGCCGCACCGCTGGGCGATGAGTTCGTGGAGGCCCGTGCCCTCAGTCGGTAGCGGCCGATGAGCTACGAGGCCGGGGCGGTCCCGACTCCCACGAGCGCCTTGCGGCTCTCGACCACCGCATTCAAGAGCGCGGGTTCGTTGACGTCGGCACCGATCAGGTTGCGATTGGTGATGATGCGCTGACGAGCGAAGGCGAGGCGGGTGGCATCCTTGATGTATTGCTTCATTTGGGGGCCCTTACCGGAGCGCGCGGCCCAGGCGATGGCCTGACGGCGACCCTTACCTGTCGCGAGTGCGGGCACTTCGTCGGGGTTGAACCAGCCCACCGCTGCGTACTCCGACAGCCGATCGTGGGTGAGCTTGGCCTCTTGCCTGCGCAGGTACAGCACCAAAAACACGGCTCCGAGGAACAGCGGGAACTGCACAACTGCGTAGTAGCCGAAGAAGTCAGAGACGAAGAACAGCGCCCCGTTCCACAGGGCGTGCAGCAGGATCGCGGGGATAAGGCCGAGCACGAAGTACACCACCCCGCGCAGCACTCCCCCGCGGCGCGCGGCGCGCGGCGAGGCCCAGCGCGAGTCCCGTGCACGCGGTGAACATGACGTGCGCGAAAGGTGACATGATTCCGCGCACGAGGAAGATCTCGGCTACCGCGCCATCGCCGATGATCTCCGAACCGAAGTAGAGGATGTTCTCTGTGAAAGCGAATCCACCGGCCACCCACGCCGCGTAGACCAGACCATCGACCGGCCCATCGAAGTGTTTGTGCGCCGCGAAGAAAATGATCAACAGCCCAAGACCCTTACCGACCTCTTCGACGATAGGTGCCTGAATGGCTGCCCCAAAGAACTCGTAGCCCGGGCCAGGACCACCCAGGCTGTTGATCACGTTGTCGACTTCGGCCCCGACCAGAAGGGCTATCAGAACCGAGACGCCCGCTCCCCAGAGGAACGCGAACACCACCGCGAGCCGTGGCTCGGGCTCCCAGCGATCGATCCAACGAACAGCAAAAAAGACCAGCGCAAGGGGAATCAGCGCCAGAATCCCGCCAACCGCGAAAGCAGCGACCCCCAAGCCACTGATGAGGTACACCACCACGAACAGCATCACCAATGACAGAACGACGATGCCGATGATGGCGAAAACAAGCAACGTCGAACTGGACTTGACCGGGACGGTCAGTCCCGGCTGGGGCTGGGCGGCGGTCGCCTGAACAACGTCAGCGGGCGCAGCGCTAGGCGCGGCAGCAGTCACCCCGGCAGAGGCGGTGTGGTCGTGAATTGCGGCAAGGTCGTTCGTCATGCACCCGAGACTAGTAGCTCAGCGCTGACGGGGTGGCTAACCCTGCTGTTCGCGCAGTATTTGAAGCGCGCGGGTAACCCGGTCGCCGAGTCCCGCCACGCGCTTGCGCGAGGTCTTCTCTGACTCGATCATGAGTTGAAGGGCTTCCGTGCGGTACTGCACCTGGGTTGCGCGCACCGCGGAGAGCAACGTGACGGATGCCCGTGCCCCGAGCACCGCCAGTGCACCGCTCACGAGCACAGCACCCACCGCCGCGACGACCCGCGCCTCGTGGCCGGACTCCGAAGCCGCGCCGAGCGCCGTGAACACCAGCAGCACGATGGCTGCCGCGACAGGGATGAGGCGCTGCGGGCGACGGAGTACCCAGACTGCTGCGGACCTCCAGGTGTCCCCCGGTGGCGGCGGGGTGCGAGAGACGGCTTCGTCGATCGCCTCAAGTCGGTCATGCAGCCCATCAAGCCAGTCCTGCTGCACGCGGGTTCCGTGAAGCTCAACCAGTTCGTCGCGAATCACCCGGTAACTGTCTGACGGCACGCTCATCGTTGCCCCGGTCACGATGACCCAGCCGGCGACAAGCCCGACCGCCAGGGCGAGCGCCACAATGAGAGCGAGGTCTAGCCTCTGCGAGTCAAAGATTAGGCGCTGGAGGTACTCGATTCCGATGCCGATACCGATGACCGTCATGGCCGCCACCGGAATCGTCCAGGCGACCGGATGCAGTCGCACATGGCTGCGAACTCCACGCGCCAAGCGCCGCGAGTCGAACTTCGCCGTGCCGAGATCAGCCAACTGAAAGCTGAGCGCGACCAGCCACAGTGCCAGAGCGAGGGCGGCGGGCAGCCACAACAGTCGCTCAGGCTCTGACATCGCCCGACTTTCGGTAGGCCGTGAGTGATTCGTCGACCGGAACACGGCCCACCGTGGCGAAGAGGTTCAGTGCAACCAGCTGCCCCGCGAACGCAACGAGAAGCACGCGAAGGTGAGGGCTAAACGTCGCTTCCAGCCGCGAGTAGAAGTCGTCAGGAATGCTTCCGGGCGTCGTCCCGATTAGCCGACCCCAGTCGATGAGTAGCTGCTCCGCTTCGGTCACGTCGGGGTTATCCGGATCTTCACCGTTGTCGACCATGCTCTTGCGGAAGTGCAGGGCGCATACTTGGCAATCGATCGCATCCGAGATTGCGTAGCTGAACAGCGTTACGGCCCGTTCGCCGATGAACGGTATCAACTCCTCACGCAGGGTCTGAACCGCGGCATCCAGACTCTCGTAGCTCGTGGTGGGCAGAAACGTCATGCCAACAGGCTAGTGGTGTCAGAACACCTTGCCGGGATTGAGAATGCCCAACGGGTCAAACACCCTCTTCACCTGCTGTTGCAGTTCGAACTGGTCGTCTCCGAGCTCTCGCCTCAGCCAACGCTTCTTGAGGATGCCGACGCCGTGCTCCCCGGTGAGGGTGCCGCCGAGGCGTAACGCAGCAAGAAACAGCTCGTCTGCGGCCGTCCAGATGTGGTCGGGAACCTCGGTGCCCTCGAACACGAAGTTGGGGTGGAGATTTCCATCCCCAGCGTGCGCGACCGTCGGAATATCGATCCCGTAGCGCTCCTCGATGTCCGCAATGGCGGCGAACATTGCGGGCAAGGCACTGCGTGGAACACAGACATCCTCGATGAGCACGGTGCCGCGAGCGAGCATTGCGGTGTGAAATGACCGCCTGACGGCGAACAATCGTTCACCCTCTGCGGGGTCGGTGGTGAGTTCGGCGGCACCCCCGAGAGAGCGGATGACTGCGAGCGCGGATTGCGCCTCTGCGTCGGCACCTGGTCCGTCAGTTTGCACGATTAGTTGGGTACCCCCGGGATGGTCGATCTCGAGATAGTCCGCGATCGCGGCCATCGCTGAATCACCAATCAGTTCCATGATCGAGGGATGAAGGCCCGACGAGGTAATCACCGCGGATGCCCGGGCTGCCTCTTCGACGGTCGCGAACGTTGCGCTGATTGTGGCAACCACTCCGCGGACCAGCGGCCGCACCTTGACAGTGGCTTCGACGATCACACCGAGCGTTCCCTCCGAGCCGACCATGAGCCCAGTGAGATCGAGGCCAGATACCCCCTTGACCGTGCGGTGACCTAGCTCGATCAGACGGCCGTCGGCGAGAACCACCTTGAGCCCGAGTACCGACTCGCGGGTCACGCCGTACTTTGCGCAGAGAAGGCCCCCCGCATTCGTAGCGATATTGCCGCCCACTGTCGAGATTGCTCGACTCGCAGGGTCAGGGGTGAACCAGAGCGAGTGGGGGGCGAGTTGTCGGTTCAACTCGGCGTTGAGAATGCCCGGCTGTACGACAGCGATCTCGTCATCAGCAGCCACTTCGAGCACTTCATTCATTTCCAGCGTCGAGAGAACGATCTCGCCCGCACTGCCGATCGCCCCGCCTGCGAGTCCGGTTCCTGCGCCGCGCGTGACGACAGGGGTGCGCGTCGCAGTGGCAATACGCATGACCACCTGAACATCGTCGATGGATCGGGCATTCACCAGAGCCAGCGGCCGCGCGCCGGATTGGTGTCCAGACTTATCGATGCGTACCGCGTCGAGTTCGTCGGGCGCGATCGTCACCGCGTCGCCCAATAACTCGCGAAGCAACTGAACAACGTCGGCCATGAATCCACTCTAGGGTCTGAGGCAATGTCCGATTCCCGCTAGGCACGGCCGTCGTGAGATGGCACGCTGGCACCGTGCCCCCATCTCACGAGCTGTTCGCTGAGCGGTATCAGGCCCTCTCATCGAGGGACTCCCGGTTCGACGGGCAGTTCATCGCGGGAGTGCACAGCACCGGGATTTACTGCCGACCTAGCTGCCCGGCAATGACGCCGCAGGCGCGCAACGTCGCCTTTTACAGAACTGCCGCTGCCGCTCATGAGGCGGGGTTACGCGCGTGTAAGAGGTGCCAGCCCGACGCGGTGCCCGGATCTCCCGACTGGAACCTGAGCGATGATCTCGCCTCGCGAGCGATGCGACTGATCTCAGACGGAGTGATCGAGCGCGAGGGCGTGACCGGGTTGGCCGCTCGACTCGGCTATACGCCGCGTCATCTCGGCAGGGTGCTCACGGCAGAGCTGGGGGCCGGACCGCTGGCCCTTGCTCGGGCCCATCGCGCGCAGAGCGCGCGCACCCTTCTCGCATCGACCGATCTTCCGGTCGCGGATGTCGCCTTTGCCAGCGGCTTCGCAAGTATCCGGCAGTTCAACGAGACGATCCTCGCGGTATACGAAACGACCCCAAGCGACTTGCGCACTCTCGCCCGGCGCGGCCGCTCGAAGCCTCACACTGCGTCGGCAACCCCGCTACCGGAGACCGCGACCGCGATCTCGCTCCGGCTGCCCGCACGCGCGCCATTCGACGGCGCTGGACTGATGACGTTTTTCGCCGATCATTCGGTCGACGCACTTGAGACCGGCGATAGCACGCGGTTCGAACGGGCCGTACGACTGCCGGGCGGCATCGGCCGGGTTGCGATAGCCCTCGACGGAGAATCTGCGGTGCGCTGCACAGTGCGACTGGATTCTGTCGCTGACCTTTCCACGCTGGTGGCTCGAGTCCGCCGACTCTTCGACCTGGATGCGGACTCTCAGGCGATCGATGAGGCGTTGTTGTCGGATGGGATGCTCGCACCCCTCGTCGGCGCGCGACCGGGCATCCGGCTTCCCGGAGTCCTTGATGCCGAGGAGGCGCTCTTCCGCACCCTCGTTGGCCAGCAGATCTCGGTGGCGGCAGCGCGCACAGTGCTGGGGCGTATCGTCCGCGAACTCGGCAGCGACGGGCTGTTTCCCTCGGCGGCGCAGCTCGCGGAGCACGGCCGGGAGGTGCTTCGTGGACCGACCTCACGTGTCGAGACGATCGTTGGTGCCGCCGAGGCCGTTGTCGAGGGTCGACTGGTGCTTGATGTGGGGATGCCCGCCGTCGACTTCACCGCACAGCTCACGGCGCTGCCCGGGATCGGCCCGTGGACGGCGGGCTATCTGGCCATGCGGGTTCTGGGAAACCCCGACACGCTCCTGACGACCGACTTAGTGATCCTGCAGAGCGCTGCCGGCCTTGGGCTGCCGGCCACCTCGCGCGCGCTTGCCGCGCACGCGCACCGGTGGGCACCGTGGCGAAGCTACGCCGGCCTGCATCTCTGGCGGGCGCGCCCTACGATCAAGGTGTGACCAACCCACTGGCAGAAGAGACCGAGACCGAGCGACTGAACCGGCGATGGAGCGACCTGCTACAGGAGTTGCGGGTCATCCAGACCGGAACCCAGATTTTGACCGGATTCCTTCTCGCCCTTGCGTTTCAGGCCCGCTTCACCGCACTCGACCAGTACCAAATCGGGATCTATCTCACCCTCGTTGCGTTCGCCGTCATCACGACGATTCTTGCGCTCACTCCGGTGAGCCTTCATCGGGCCTTGTTCAAACAGGCGGACAAAGACGACATTGTCAAGGTTGCCGACCGCGTGCTGAAGGTGACTCTGGTTTCGGTGGGGCTGACGATTTTGGGAACGGTCGTGCTCATTGTTGATGTGGTCGTCGGCCGCCAACAGGGCTGGATCGCCGGCGCGGTAACCCTCTTCGGCATTGTCTGCGCCTGGGTGTTCTTGCCGTTCGGCGTTCGACGAATCGGCTAGGCGCTGGCCTTTTTCTTCGCCGACGCTCTCTTGGCGGGAGTCTTCGCCGCGCCAGCCTGCTGTGCCTGGCGATTTTTCTCCACGCTTCGCCGCAATGCCTCCATGAGGTCAAGCACCTCGCCGCCGGTCTCGTCATCCTCGCGGACTCCAAAGGTCTCGGCAGTATCGACGGCGTCGCCCTTCTCTAGCTTGGCTTCGATTAGCTCTCTTAGCTGGTCTTGGTAGTCGTCGGTGAACTTCTCCGGCGAGAAGTCAGACTCGAAGCTCTTGACCAAGGCTGCGCTCATCTCTAGCTCCTTGGAAGAGATTGCAACCTTCTCATCGAGCGACGGAAACTTCGCCTCGCGCACCTCGTCATCCCAGAGCAATGACTGGAGCATAAGAACATCGCCTCGCACCCGCAGCGCACCCAAGCGGGTCTTCTGCCGAAGCGCGAACTGCACGATTGCGGTGCGATCAGTTTCCTCGAGAGTCCTTCGCAGCAGCGCGTATGCCTTGACCGAGCGTGAGTCTGGTTCGAGGTAATAGCTCTTCTCGAACATGATCGGGTCGACCTGCTCGGTCGGGACAAACTCGACAACGTCGATCTCTTGGCTGCGCTCGGCGGGCAGCAACGCGATGTCGGCTTCAGTGAGTACTACTGTGCGCTCGCCGTCATCGAAAGCCTTCGCAATGTTGGCGTATTCGACGACGTTTCCGCAGATCTCGCACTTGCGCTGATACCGGATGCGACCACCGTCGGCATCATGCACCTGATGGAGGGACACATCGTGATCCTCGGTCGCGCTGTAGACCTTAACCGGCACGTTGACCAAACCGAAGGTGATCGCACCTTTCCAGATAGACCGCATTGCACAAGTCTCCACCCAGCGCCCTAGCCGTGTCACCCCCGACCGCCCATGATGGAGTCATGGCAGCCGACGACCAGACCGTCATAATCGACGGCCACACGCTGAAGCTGACCAGCCTGAGCAAGGTGATCTACCCCGAGACGGGTACCACCAAGGCCGAGGTTCTCGACTACTACGCCAGAGTCTCCGGGGCGCTGATTACGCACGCGGCCAATCGGCCCGCGACTCGCAAACGATGGGTCAACGGGGTGGGAACCGCCGACGAGCCCGGCGAGATGTTCTTCCAAAAGAACCTTGACGAGCGCTCGACACCCCAGTGGGTGCTCCGTCGAGATCTTCAACACTCCGACCACGTGAACACCTACCCTCTCGTCAACGACCTCGCCACGCTTACCTGGTTGGCACAGATTTCGGCGCTCGAGATTCACGTTCCGCAGTGGCAGTTCGGTCGCACCGGGCTGCGCAAGAATCCCGACCGGCTCGTGCTCGACCTCGACCCGGGACCGGGAGCCGGGCTTCAGGAGTGCGCCGAGGTGGCGCGGTTGGCTCGCGTCATCCTGACCGATATGGGTTTGGACCCAATGCCCGTCACAAGTGGCAGCAAGGGCATTCATCTGTACGCCGCGCTCGACGGACGACAAACCAGTGACGAAGTCTCCGCAGTTGCGCACGAACTGGCGCGGGCGCTGGAAGCCGATAGCCCCGACCTGATTGTGAGCGACATGAAGAAAGCCTTGCGCGACGGCAAGGTGCTGGTTGATTGGAGCCAGAACAGCGGCAGCAAGACCACGATCACCCCGTACTCGTTGCGCGGACGCGCCCGTCCCACTGTCGCGGCGCCGCGCACCTGGCGGGAGTTGGCGAGCAAAAACCTCGCCCACCTCGACTACCGTGAGGTCATCAAGCGGGTCGAGAAGAATGGCGACATTCTCGCTGCACTCACCGCAGGGCACCTCGCGTCTCTCGAACCGACGCCGGAGCGCCTAGCGGGCTTCATCAGGGCGGGTAGCGCGGATGACCGGCTCGCGACCTATCGGAGCATGCGAGACGGGTCAAAGACCCCCGAACCCGTGCCGGCGGAGCCTCCGCCGACCTCGACGGGCAACTCGTTCGTGATCCAGGAGCACAAGGCACGAAAATTGCACTTCGACTTCAGGCTCGAGCACGACGGGGTGTTGGTCAGTTGGGCGATCCCGAAAGGCGTGCCCACCGATCAGGGGCAGAATCATCTTGCCGTTCAGACCGAAGACCATCCGTTGGCCTACGGGGCCTTCGAGGGAGTGATCCCAGCTGGCCAATACGGAGCAGGCGAGGTCACAATCTGGGACAAGGGCAGCTACGACCTCGAGAAGTGGCGCGACGGAAACGAGGTCATCGCGACCCTTCACGGCGAGAAGCACGGCTCGCATCGCTACGCGCTGATCCAGACGGGCGGCCGCGACGGGCGAAGCGAAAACAACTGGCTGATCCACCTGATGAAGTCGGTCGAGGAGCAGCCGGTTCGTACCGCGCGCGCCGACTCCCGGCGCAAGGTGATCGGCGGGTCGAGGCCCGTTCGACGGACTGCGAAACAAGTCTTCTCCCCTATGCTCGCGAGCCCCGGAGCGATCGGCGAGCTGGGCGACACGCACGAGTGGGCCTACGAGATGAAGTGGGACGGCATCCGCGCGATCGCCCGAGTCAGTGACGGTTCCCTCCAGCTCACGAGTCGCAACGGTGTCGACCTGACGAGCACGTATCCCGAGCTCACGGTCCTCGTCGATCTGGTTCCGGACTCAACAGTTCTCGACGGTGAGATCGTCGCCCTCAACAAGGCCGGAAGACCCGACTTCGGCCTGCTACAGAAGCGCATGAATCTCACCAAGAAGTCCGAGGTCGACTCTGCAGCAGCGTCAACACCGGTGCAGCTGATGCTCTTCGACCTGCTCGAGGCCGGTGGCGAGTCGGTATCCGACCGTCCATACAGCGAGCGGCGCGAGCGGCTCGAGAAACTCGTTCGACCCGACGGCGCGATTCAGGTGCCTCCCGCGTTCGAGGGGACCGTAGATGCAGCAATGGCAACGAGCCGCACGCTCGGCCTTGAGGGCATCATCGCCAAGCGCAGAACGAGCACGTATGCGATCGGGAAGCGATCCCGGGCGTGGATCAAACTCAAGCACCACCTTGCGCAAGAGGTGGTCATCGGTGCCTGGCGACCCGGGTCGGGAGCGCGATCGCACCGTATCGGGTCGCTGCTCATGGGCATCCCGGGGCCGGAGGGGCTGCGCTATGTGGGTCGCGTGTCATCCGGGCTCACGGACAAGCAGTTCGATGCCCTTGCCGGGAAGTTGCGACGATTGGAACGGGTAACGAGCCCGTTCGAGAGCCTGCCAGCTGCCGACGCTGCCGACGCTCACTTCATCACGCCGAGCATGGTGGGTGAGGTCGAATTCGCCGAATGGACTCCGACCGGCAAGCTGCGTCACCCCGTCTGGCGGGGCTGGCGCCTCGACAAAGACCCCGCGAGCATCCGCAGCGAGTCTTAGGCACTCTGGTCACTACCAGCCGGCGCGCCTAGGCTGGCGGCATGAACCCCAGACTGATCATGCTTGGAATCGGTATCGCTGTCGGCTACGTTATCGGAACGCGTGACGGCCGCGAACGCTACGAAGCCATGAAAGCCAAGGTGACCGAGCTGTGGGAAGACCCCCGGGTCACCAAGGCCCGCAAAGACGTCGAGGCTTACGCGAGGCAGCAGGCACCGGTCATTAGAGAGCGCGCTGAGGCCGCTGTGAAGGCCGCGCCCGGAGTCGCCAAGGATGTCGCCGACAAGATCGGCACGACGGCCAAGGATGTCGCCGGTCAGGTTTCTACAACGGCGAAGGATGTTGCGAGCAAAGCGAGCGCGACCGCCAAGGATGTCGCGGACAAGGCCAAGGATGTCGCGGCCGACCTGCGCGAGCGTGGCGAGCAGCTTGTCGATAGCGCTGTTGCCAGCGTGGGTGAGGCCCGCGAGAACATCATGGACGCGCTCGACGATTCCGACGACGCTGAGTCGGCCTCCGCTAAACCCGCCGCGAGCCCGAAGCGGTAGTTAGTCCTCCGCAGGCTTGATGATCGGGAGAGTGAGCGGCCCGGTGAGCGGCACCATCCCGCTCAGCCGTTCGGGTGACAGCACCTGCGCGACCTTCTCCGGTGACATGAGACCAGCCTCAACCACGAGGTCCTTGATCGAGGCGTCGGTTGTCAGCGCGGCGTGAGCAAGAGTAGCCGCAGCCGCATAACCGATGTAGGGGGTGAGGGCTGTCACAACCCCGACTGAGGTTTCTACCTGCATCGCGAGCCGTTCGTGGTTGGCTGTGATGCCGTCGATACAGTTCACTCTGAGGGTGTAGCACGCATTCGTCATCCACATGAGTGACTGAAGGATCGAGTGCGCGATCACCGGCTCGAAGGCGTTGAGCTGCAATTGGCCGGCTTCGGCCGCCGCCGTGACGGTGGCATCCGCACCGATCACACTGAAGGCCACCTGGTTGACGACTTCCGGGATCACCGGGTTGACCTTGCCCGGCATGATCGACGAGCCTGCCTGCCGCGCCGGGAGGAAGATTTCCCCAAACCCGGCCTGCGGTCCGCTGGAGAGAAGGCGCAAATCATTGCAGATCTTCGACAGCTTAACTGCGGATCGCTTAAGGGTGCCGATGAGGGTCATGAATACTCCGGCGTCTGACGTTGCCTCAATGAGGTTCGGCGCGGTCTCCATTTCGATTCCGGTGACGTCGACCAGGTGACTGCGCACGGCTTCTGCGTACCGTGGGTCGGCGGTGATCCCAGTGCCGATTGCCGTTGCACCCATATTAATCTCGTTCATCCAAGGGATGGTCTCAGAGAGCCGGTCGTAGTCTTCCTGAAGGGTGTGAGCGAATCCGGCGAACTCTTGGCCGAGGGTCATCGGTACGGCATCCTGCATCTGGGTGCGGCCGATCTTGAGAACGGTAGCGAACTCGCGCCCCTTGGCCGCGAACGACCCGATGAGTTTGGTGTGCTCAACAAGCAAACGTTGAGTGCCCAGAACCATCG
>JANOED010000027.1:0-2463 GCA_031413035.1 Leifsonia sp.
AAGGTCGTGATGGTGCGCCGACGCCGGGTCGGCCATCACCGGCGCACCCATAACGTGGCTAGCACCCGCCATGGCGGGCGATTCACCCGACATCGAGTGGATACTCACGGCGCCCAACAACAGCGCCGAGACCACGAGTGCAGCGAGCACCGCGGTGCGGAGAGCCCCCAACAGTTTGGTCATTATGCGAATCTACCCGCGTTGACTGGGAACGGTTTGGGACTAGATCCCGAGGCGATAGATGTAGTAGTCATCGGTCCAGATCTGGCGGACTAGCACCGACTGGCCATAATCGGGCGCATCAATGAACATCCCGCCACCGAGATAGATCCCGTTGTGGCCGGCCATCGTCACAATGTCACCGGGCAACGCCGCATCGCGAGAGATCGGAGTGCCGAGCGCTGCCTGACCACTCACCGAGTGCGGAAGCGCGATGCCGAACTGCGCATAAACAAACATGATCAGACCAGAGCAGTCGAAGCCCGAAGGGTTCGCACCTCCGTAGCGGTAGGGAACACCCTGATACTGCAGGGCAACCTGAACGACTTGGTCGAGGCTGAACGACGGGTACGGAGGGTTGGCGAGGAGATCCGCCGCACTAGGCCCAGAGTATGCCGGGTACACCGGGCCGAGAGCCGCCAGCATTTCTGCCGCAGAGGTCGTCGTGAACGCGTCTCGACTGACGACGGGAGCCGCGGACTGCACGCCGACAACGACGGTCTGGGCTTCGGTGCGCTTGATCTCCTCAAGCGCGAGCGAGGCCTCGACACCCGAGGTGTCTTCAACCGGCGCGAACGCGTAGGCGGGCAGGGCGACTGTGGCGAACATGCCCGGCACGATAACCGCGGTGACCGCGATGCTGAGGAGACTCGACTTGCGGCTGCCGTGAGGGGCCGTCGAGCTGAAGGCTGCTGGCACCTCTGCGTAGTCGCTGAATGGTTTAACAATGCCTGTTGTGCTGGTGGTGCTGGTTGTACTGGTCGTGCCCGACTTGCGGGATCCTACGTTTGTCAAGAGATTTGACCTCCTGCGCCTCGGCAACTCTAGGTTGTTGCCCCATCCGTTTCGTATATCGATTCACGTACCTGACTGAGACGGGCTTGCGAGACGCTCATTCAGGGTCCTTTTGACCAAGGTGCGGTCGATGAGGACTTGGCGAGTGTACGTGACCATTCTGGGAAAGTCACATTCCGACGTTCACTTTGGCGAACATTCGGTGAATAAGTCAGACGCCTACGTAGATGTGGACGGCGACCTCGTTCGGCAACTCGATTCCCTCGTCTACCCCGTCGGCGTGCACCTTGACATACGAACCCGCAGCCGACACAGTCGCGGCCGCACCGGGCAGTACTCCGGCTGCCTGAAGCTGCTGCAGCAGCTCGGGCTCGAACTGCACCGGTTCGCCGAGCCTGCGGATGACACGGCGCTCCGGCTGCGACGAGGTGGCCACCAGCGCCACGAGGTTGACTACGCCGTGCATGAAGGCGGGGGCCGGGGCATCCCCCAGCTCGTCGAGGCCGGGGATCGGATTGCCGTACGGCGACTCGGTCGGATGCCCCAGCATCTCGAGCAGGCGACGCTCGACCTGCTCGCTCATCACGTGCTCCCAGCGGCACGCCTCCTCGTGAACGTAGGCCCAGTCGAGCCCAATCACGTCGGCGAGCAGGCGCTCGGCGAGTCGGTGCTTGCGCATCACTTGGATTGCCCGCGTGCGACCCTCACCGGTCAGCTCAAGGTGCCGATCGCCCTCGACGACCACAAGGCCGGCGCGCTCCATTCGGCCGATGGTCTGCGACACCGTGGGGCCCGAGTGGCCGAGGCGCTCGGAGATGCGCGCGCGCAGGGGAACGATCTGCTCTTCCTCAAGGTCGAGGATGGTGCGCAGATACATCTCGGTGGTGTCGACGAGGTCCGTCATGAAGGTAAGCCTAACCGGGCCGCACTCTAGGATTGACCGCATGCCCAGCCTCACAATTCCCTCTGGTTTGCTGCCCGCTGACGGTCGGTTCGGCTGCGGACCGTCGAAGGTTCGGCAAGAGCAACTCGACTTTCTGGCCGCCCATGCGGGGCTGCTGGGCACCTCGCACCGACAGGCGCCGATCAAGGATATGGTCGGTCGAGTTCGTGGCGGGCTGGCCGATCTGTTCAGCGTGCCGGACGGTTACGAGGTTGTGCTTGGCAACGGTGGATCGACCGCGTTTTGGGATGCCGCTGCGTACTCTCTCATCTCCACTCGCAGCGAGAATCTGACGTTCGGCGAGTTCGGGTCAAAGTTCGCGGGGGCTGCGGCCGCTCCACACCTTCAGGCGCCCCACATTGTCACGGCGCCGGCGGGGAGCCGGGCATCCGTCGAAATCGTCGACGGCATCGACGTGTACGCCTGGCCGCAGAACGAGACGTCGACGGGCGTCATGGCCGATGTGACCCGCGTCGATGCTCCCGGCGCCCTGACCGTCATCGACG
>JANOED010000028.1:0-6801 GCA_031413035.1 Leifsonia sp.
GCGATGTTCTTGCCGCCGGGGAGGTGGATGACCATGTCGGGTCGACCGGCTCCGGCATCCGAACTGATGCTCGACTGCACATCGAAATCGACACGCTCGATCAGGCCCGCCGCCTGCACGACATTGCGCAGTTGAGTCTCACCCCACACTCCGCGGGTGGAGTTGCTGCGTAGCGCAGAGGCGAGGGACTCGGCTGTCGAGCGAAGACGCTCCTCGGCCTCGGTAGCGGCGCGCAGCTGCTGGGTGAGTTCGCCGTGCTGGAGGCTGCGCTGGCTCTCGAGCTCGGTGACCTTGTTCTGCATCGTACGAAGCGACTCCTGCACCGGGGTGAGGGCCTGCAGCACTTTCGACTCGCGTTGCTCTCGTTCGGCCTGAACCTGAGCATCCGTTCGCTGGCGGTCAACTAACTGGAGGTACTGCGTTTGGAGAGTGTCGACCTGCTCTCGCAGAGCGTCCGCCGTTGCATGGATGGCTGCCCGTTCGGCGGCAAGCTGGGCCTGGACCGCGCGCTCGTCGGCTTGAAGCTGCGCGAGTGCGGCCGCATGCCGAGCCTCGAGAACGGCCGGGTTCGCGTTCGCCGCACGGAGTCGACTGGCGAGCATCCCGATAGCGACACCGAGAAGAGCGCCCGCCGCGAGGCCAATGACAAGAGCGAGGATGGGGTCCATGCGCCCAGTGTGACACCGGCGACGGACATTGCCTGGCTACGAACCGCGATGGCGTTCGGGCTCGGCAAAATGTTCCGGAAATGTCCATGGCTAGAGTTAAGGAATGACCATCCTCGACCATTGGATCAACGGCGCTTCCGTTGCCGGAGCATCCACCCGCACAGCCCCGGTCTACAACCCGGCCGAGGGCACCGTTTCGCGCGAGGTGCGCCTCGCCACCACCGCCGACGTTGATGTCGCAGTGCAGGCCGCCAAAGCGGCATTCCCCGCGTGGGCAGATGCCTCGCTCGCCAAGCGTCAGGCCGTGCTATTCACCTTCCGCGAGTTGCTAAACGCGCGCAAGGCCGAGGTGGCCGCGATCCTCACCAATGAGCACGGCAAGGTGACGAGCGACGCGTTGGGCGAGGTTGCCCGCGGGCTCGAAGTGGTTGAGTTTGCGACATCCATTCCGCACCTCATGAAGGGCGAGTATTCCGAGAACGTGTCGACCGGGGTCGACGTCTACTCGGTGCACCAGCCGCTCGGCGTTGTTGGCATCATCAGTCCGTTCAACTTCCCGGCGATGGTGCCGCTCTGGTTCTTCCCCATCGCGATTGCGGCGGGCAACACGGTCGTGCTCAAGCCGAGCGAGAAAGACCCGTCGGCGGCAGTATGGATGGCCGAGCTGCTCAAGGAGGCCGGCCTGCCCGACGGCGTCTTCAACGTCGTGCACGGCGACAAAGAGTCGGTGGATGCCCTACTCGAGCACCCCGACGTACAAGCCATCTCGTTCGTGGGGTCGACCCCGATCGCCAAGTACATCTACGAAACCGCCGCACGCCACGGCAAGCGGGTGCAAGCCCTAGGCGGAGCCAAGAACCACATGCTCGTGCTCCCCGATGCGGACCTCGACCTCGTCGCCGATTCTGCAGTCAACGCGGGCTTCGGCTCGGCGGGCGAGCGCTGCATGGCGATCTCCGTCATCGTCGCGGTTGAGCCGGTCGCTGACGAATTGATCGCGAAGATTCAGTCGCGCATGTCTGGCCTTACAGTTGGCGACGGAACCCGCGGCTGCGACATGGGTCCGCTGATTACGAGGGAGCATCGCGACAAGGTCGCGAGCTACATCGACGTTGCAATCGCCGATGGGGCGACCGTCGTGGTCGATGGCCGCGGCATCCAAGTCGATGGTGGCAAGGACGGATTCTGGCTCGGCCCGACCCTGATCGACAACGTCTCGACTGACTCCGACGTGTACCAGCACGAGATCTTCGGACCGGTACTGTCGGTGGTTCGGGTCGCGACCTATGACGAGGGCGTCGCGCTGATCAACGCCAGCCAGTACGGCAACGGCACCGCGATCTTCACCAACGACGGGGGAGCGGCTCGCCGGTTCCAGCGTGAGGTGACGGTGGGCATGATCGGCATCAACGTGCCGATTCCCGTGCCCGTCGGCTACTACTCATTCGGCGGTTGGAAGAACTCGCTGTTCGGCGACACCAAGGCCTATGGCCCCGACGCGATCCACTTCTTCACTCGCCAAAAGGCGATCACCAGTCGCTGGCTCGACCCGAGCCACGGCGGCATTAACCTGGGCTTCCCGCAGAACGGCTAGCCGCGCCGGCCGCGCTATACGGCGACCGGTGTCGGCGTTCCTACCCTCTTCACCTGCGCCCCGACGGCTGCGGCAAGCTCCGCGATATCGGATGCCCCGTGCCGACCGGCCGCGTGCGTGATGATCGCGGCGCATGCCTCCGCATCCGCGAGCGCGTTGTGGTGGGCGAAGTCCTCGAAACCGGCCGCCATCGCCGCAACCGGGAGCTTGTAGGAGTCGAGGTGGTAGGTGCGACGAGCGACCTGCAGGCTGCACAGGTAGTCGAAGGTCGGGGTCGGCACGAACGACGCCGCGCAGGCCGCGGCGATGACCCCCATGTCGAATCCCGCGTTGTGCGCGACCAGAACGTCGTTTTCGGCGAATGACTCGAGGTCGTGCAGCTGCTCGCTCCATAGCATCGCATCGGTGACATCCGCCGCCATGATGCCGTGGATGCGCACGTTCCACTCGAGAAAAGCGTCGTGGCCGAACGGCGGCTTGATGAGCCAGTACGCCGAGTCGACGACACGCCCACCGCGCACCTTCACCAAACCGACCGAGCACGCGCTCGCGGGGGAGTTGTTGGCGGTCTCGAAGTCGATTGCGGTGAAGTCCAGCGGCACAACACGATCGTCCCACCGACCAGTGACGCTGCCCCGGGAGACGCGCCGGTACGCTTGATCCTCGTGGCTCTAACTATTGCGATCGTCGGTCTGCCCAATGTCGGCAAGTCCACCCTGTTCAACGCTCTCACCAAGAACTCGGTGCTTGCCGCGAACTACCCGTTCGCGACGATCGAGCCGAATGTCGGTGTCGTCAATCTGCCCGACCCGCGCCTGAAGGTACTCGCCGAGATCTTCGGCAGCGAGCGCATCTTGCCCGCCCCGGTCTCGTTCGTCGACATCGCCGGCATTGTCAAGGGCGCAAGCGTTGGGGAGGGGCTCGGCAACAAGTTTCTTGCCAACATCCGTGAGGCCGACGCGATCGCGCAGGTGATCCGCGGCTTCAGCGACTCGGATGTCGTGCATGTCGACGGACGTGTCGACGCGGCATCCGACATGGAGACCATCAACACCGAGCTGATTCTGGCCGACCTGCAGACTCTCGCGAAGGCGATCGAGCGATACGAGAAGGAGGTCAAGACCAAACGCGCGGAGCCGATCGTGCTCGAGACAGCGCTCGCCGCGCAGAAGGCGCTCGACGCGGGTAAGCCGCTGTCGGCATCCGGTCTCGATCTGGAACCGATCCGCGAGCTCGGACTGCTGACCGCGAAGCCGTTCATCTACGTCTTCAATGTCGACGAAGAGATCTTGACGGATGCCACGAAGAAGGCCGCGCTAGAGGCCCTCGTAGCTCCCGCCCACGCCGTGTTCCTCGACGCCAAGCTCGAGTCGGAGCTCATCGACCTCGACGATGCGGACGCGGCCGAGCTACTCGCCTCGACCGGCCAGACCGAGAGCGGCCTTGACCAGCTCGCCCGCATCGGCTTCGACACCCTCGGATTGCAGACCTACCTCACGGCCGGCCCGAAAGAGAGCCGCGCGTGGACGATCGGCAAGGGCTGGAAGGCGCCGCAGGCGGCGGGCGTTATCCACACCGACTTCGAGAAGGGTTTCATCAAGGCCGAGGTGATTGGCTTCGACGACCTTGTCGCGACCGGCTCGATCGCCGAGGCTCGGGCCAAGGGCAAGGCCCGCATCGAGGGCAAGGACTACGTCATGCACGACGGCGACGTCGTCGAGTTCAGGTTCAACGTATAAGTGAGTCGGCTAAGTCGCGACCTCTTCGCGCAGACGCGGCTCGACCCGGTGCTCAGGCTTCCGGCCCGACTTGTCGGCGTAGAACGCGCGGATGCGGTCCATGTCGCCCGGGATGTCGCCGGTAAGGTCGATCGTCGGTCCAAGCCCGGTGGTCTTCGTCGTGCTGTCGACATAGCCCAGGGTGACCGGCAGCTGGGCTTCGCGCGCGATGCGGTAGAAGCCCGACTTCCAGTAGGTGTGGCCCTTGCGGGTGCCATCGGGGGTGACGACGAGGCCGAACACGTCGCCTGACTCGATGCGCGCGAGAACCTCTGAAACCACGACGCTCGGCGCATCCCGATCGACCGCGATGCCGCCGAGCCTGCGCATGATCGGGCCGCGCCAGCCCACGAAGAGACCCTTCTTGCCCAGCCAGCGAAAGCGCATGTCGAGCTTCCATGCGATCGCAAGCATGAAGACGAAGTCCCAGTTAGAGGTGTGCGGTGCGCCGATCAGCACGGTCGGTCGGTCGGGCGCCGGCTCCGACAACATCCGCCACGAACTGAACGTCCAGAAAATGCGCGCAACGAGGCGTCGAAGAAACATGGAGAAAGACTAAACGACCGCAGTGCTGTGAGATGTCGCTGTGTTTCGTGCTCTAGACCACGCTCGCTATTCTGAGCCCATGACTGACTACCAGATCCTCGAAATGGGCGGCCTCGATCAGTGGCGCGAGCACTTCGGCGGGTTCCGGCCGCGCACCTCGCGCGACGGGCGCCGCGTCGTCGACCATGAGCTGGATGCCCAGTTCGTCGGGCTCACTGCGAACTCCTACGCGCCCGGCGAGGAGTGCGGCTACTGGCACGCGCACTCGCGCCTTGAGGAGCTCTACGTTTTCCTCGAGGGTCGCGGGCAGATGGCGCTCGACGACGACATCGTGGATGTCGGGCCGGGCACCGTCATCCGGGTCGGGCAGGGCGTATGGCGCACCTGGCGCTGCCTACCGGAGAGCGCTGAGGGGTTGCGGTGGCTGTGCATCCGTGCCGGCGGCGAGCCGATTCTGGCGATCCCGGATGATGCAGAGCCCACCTTCGACCGCCCGTCGCCCTGGCCCGCCTAACCGGGCTCCTTTTCACGGGGAGTGATACCACAGTGATACCATTGGCCCATGGCTATGACGCTCCGCCTCACGGACGACCAAGAGCGCGACCTCGCACTCCTCGCCGAAGCGCAAGGCGTAAGCAAACAAGAAGCGACCGCGCGTGCTATTACTGAAGCGGCCGCACGACACGTGCGCACCGAGCGCGTATCCGCTGCGTCCGAGATCGGTCGCGAGCGATACGGCGACCTCCTCAACCGTCTCGCGCAGTGACCGTCGAGTACCTCACTCTCGAGGATCTTCTCGCCCTGAGCGTCGACCTAGGCGTTCCCGCTGTTCGCGACCTAGGGCTCTTGAGCGCGGCCGCGCAGCGCCCGCAGACCACCCTCTACGGCTGCGAAGCCTACGAGAGCATTCACGAGAAGGCGGCAGTGCTCCTCGAATCGCTCACGCGAAATCACGCCCTCATCGACGGCAACAAGCGGCTTGGCTGGTTGGCGACGTTCGTCTTCTACGCACTTAACGGCATCCGGCTTGATGCTCCGGATGACGCTGCCTACGACATTGTCATCGGCGTCGCCACCGGCGCGATCGACTACCAGTCGGCGGCGGCTCAGCTCGAGTCGTGGACCGACACAGCGTTCACCGTGCGATAGACCCGGTTCTCAGAGCAGAATCTCGCTACACTCGCGCCATGAATATCCTCGAGCTCAACTGGCTTGCCATCCTGATCGCCTTCCTCGCCTTCTTTATCATCGGCGCAATCTGGTTCTCGCCGAAGACCTTCTACCCGGTGTGGGTGAAGGCGATGGGAAGCGACCCCCAGAAGTCGCCGAACGCGCACGGGATGGCACTTACGTTTGGATTGACCGCACTCGGGGCACTCGTGCAGGTCGTTGCAGTCGCGATTGTGATTCACTTCGTTGCGGCGGCATCCGGCCCCGTTGGACCGCTCGGTGGCGCGGCAGTCGGTCTCCTGCTGGGCGTCGGCATCGCCGCCGCGAGTTCCCTCTCGCACCGTCTGTTCGGCGGACAGGGTCTGCGGGTATGGATCATCGAAGTCATAGGCGACATTGTCAGCCTGACCGTCGCCGGCCTGATCATCGGGGCATTCGTGTAGGGAAATTGCAAATAGACCTCACCTTTTCCTGAGATTCGCGATACCCTCGTCTCACCTGACCGAAGGACAACCGATGTCTCTGCGCCCCGCCTCCCGAAATTCCTTGATCGGCGGCGCAACCGTCGCCGTGGCAGCCCTGTTGGGCATGATGATCGTGCCGGCCGCGAGCGCAGCTGATGTTGTTGTTGTTCCTACCGCAGCCGGCACCAACGTGAGAGTCTCGGCCACGGTCGACGGAACCTCCATTCAGTCGACCTTCGGCACCGTGCACACAGCGGGAGACACCTATCTGGAGACCGTAGACCTCGTCGGCTACGACCTGACGCAGTTGGAGGCGACGAGCGATTTCGTGTTTGTTGTCAGCTCGAGCGCCGACTGGACCGATTCGTCGATAGAAACGTGTCTGTCATACGACCCAGCCGAGATCGATGGCGACCCGGCTTTCTTCGTTCGAACCTATGACGGCAACACCGACACCTACTCTTGGATCGACCGAACGAGCGGCATACCGAGCCCGGGAATTGTGTGCGGCATCGACGATTGGGCGACGTACTCGGGTGAGTACGTTCTCGGCTTCACACCGGCACCGTTCGTGGCTCAAC
>JANOED010000029.1:0-1796 GCA_031413035.1 Leifsonia sp.
GAAAATAAAGAAGTTAAAGTTAGTGATAAAAAGTCCGGATTGTTATCAAGAATTACGAGATCAAAAAAAAGCAAAGAGGAGGAGAAAAAGTAATTAACTAAGCTCTAGTTTACTAATTACTTCTAGCGTTGCACCGAGGGCCAGAGACCCCTGGCGGATCTCTTGCGGCACCGAACGCAGTGCCTCGCGAGTGGCAATGATGATCACCGGCAGAATCAGCAGCGAGAGGGCAAGGGCTCCAGCGATCACGATGTTCTTGTCGCGCACGTTAAGCAGGCTCAGGAATGCGAGCGCGAGCAGGCCATAGACGATGGATGGAACGGCCGCGAGATTCTGCACGTTCAACTCGATGAGCTTGTTGAACCAATTGTTCTTGTCAGCGAACTCTTCGAGGTGCACAGCGGCGGCAATCCCCAGGGGGATCGTCATGACAGCGGTGGTGGCGATGACCCACGCAGAACCGAGGATCGCGGGGCGGGCGCCTGCCTCATCTGGATCGGAGTCGGGGTAGTTGGTGAAGAGGCGCCAAGTGAACTGACCTTGACCGTCGATGATGATCGTGATGATCAGCGTGACCAGCACCCCGAAGGCCACGAGCAGGCTCAGCCACAGCATGACCAGGAAGATAAGAGCGGCGGGACGACGCTCGCCGTTGGTGCCCGATGCAATCGGACGCTCGGGTCGGATTGTTCCCGAGATGGTGCTCCCGACAGAACGCATCAGTAGATCTCCCTGAACCTGCGGACGAACCGAATACTGATGAAGTTGATCACCAGGGTGATGATGAAGAGCAGGAGCCCGACGGCAAACAGGGTGTCGTACTCAATCGATCCAACCCGAGAGTCGCCCAGAGCGGCGTTCGCGATGAAGCCGGTCATGGTTTGGCCCGCTTGGAGCGGATTGGTCACGATGTTCGCCTGGTTGCCGGCAGCGATCGCCACGATCATGGTCTCGCCAACTGCCCGCGAGACGCCCAGCACGATAGCGGCGACGATGCCGGAGAGCGCTGCGGGGAAGACGACCCGAAGGGTGGTCTGCATGCGGTTGGCGCCGAGAGCTGCCGAACCTTGCCGCATCGCCTGCGGAACAGCCGACATCGAGTCTTCCGAGATGGAGGCGATGGTCGGAACAATCATGACGCCCATGACGAGCCCGGCGGCGAGCACGCTGAACGCTCCGGTCTCGAGTTGCAGCCACTCCCTCAGGACCGTGCTCTGCACGAACTGGAGGGCGAAGTAGCCGTAGACGACGGTGGGGACGCCGGCGAGGATCTCAAGCAGCGGCTTCAGGACCTTGCGGAGCTTCGAGTTTGCGTACTCAGCGAGGAAGATCGCTGCGCCGAGCCCGAGCGGGATGGCGACGAGAAGAGCGATGCCGGTCGTCCACGCCGTGGCGGTAACGAGCGGGATGACCCCGAACGAGGCATCCGCGAACCGGGGAGCCCAGCGCGTGCCGAAGAGGAAGTCCCACACGGGCACTTTCGTGAAGAATTCCAGTGACGGGTACAACAGAGCGATCAGGATGCCGATCGTCGTCACGACCGTGACGCCGGCGGCGACCCGCAAGACCATGCGGATGACGAACTCGCCGCGACGAGGCTTGCCGACGAAGTTGCTGGTGGGGGTGGAACCGAGGGAAGGGGCCGGGCGGCCCGGAGCCGAAGCTACCGGACCGCCCGTGCTGGCAACTGTTGTCATATTTGCTTGACCTAGATTCCCTTCAATTGCCAGCGGATACTGATGTGGTTGTGACTAGCCGAGCGACGCGAGCTCTTCGGTCGCCGTGGTGACCTGCTC
>JANOED010000030.1:0-1578 GCA_031413035.1 Leifsonia sp.
GCACCGATGGTCTGCAGTTCGCCGCGGGCGAGCAACGGCTTGAGAATGGATGCCGCGTCAATGGCTCCCTCTGCGGCACCCGCTCCAACGAGGGTGTGGATCTCGTCGATGAAGGTGATGATGTCGCCGCGGGTGCGGATCTCCTTGGTGACCTTCTTGAGGCGCTCCTCGAAGTCGCCGCGGTAGCGGCTACCGGCGATGAGCGACCCCAGGTCGAGGGTGTAGAGCTGCTTGTCTTTGAGCGTCTCGGGAACATCGCCGCGCACGATCGCGAGCGCGAGCCCTTCGACGACTGCGGTCTTGCCGACACCGGGCTCACCAATCAGCACGGGGTTGTTCTTCGAGCGGCGGGAGAGGATCTGCATGACCCGCTCCATCTCCTTCTCGCGACCGATAACCGGGTCGAGCTTGCCGTCACGAGCGGCCTGCGTCAGGTTGCGACCAAACTGGTCGAGAATCTGGCTGCCTTTGTCGGGCGTGGCGTCGTTGCCGCCCACGGCGACGGCTTCCTTGCCCTGGTAGCCCGAGAGCAGCTGGATGACCTGCTGGCGAACGCGGTTGAGGTCTGCGCCCAGCTTCACGAGAACCTGAGCGGCAACGCCCTCGCCCTCGCGGATCAGGCCGAGCAGGATGTGCTCGGTACCGATGTAGTTGTGACCGAGCTGAAGCGCCTCGCGCAGGCTCAGTTCGAGAACCTTCTTGGCACGCGGAGTGAACGGGATGTGCCCGGTCGGCTGCTGCTGGCCTTGGCCGATGATGTCTTGCACCTGATCGCGCACCGCGTCGAGCGAGATGCCGAGCGACTCGAGTGCCTTCGCGGCAACGCCCTCGCCCTCGTGAATCAGGCCGAGCAGGATGTGCTCGGTACCGATGTAGTTGTGGTTGAGCATCTTGGCCTCTTCTTGGGCCAAAACGACAACGCGACGGGCGCGGTCTGTGAATCTCTCAAACATTTGCGTTTCACTCCTTGGGCACCGTTCGTGGTCGATGCCTTGTAAAGAGACTAACCACGGGCGAGCGTGAATAGTCCGCTGTTCGCCGTAGGCGTGACGGTGGTGCAATCAGGCCCGCCACTGTCGCTAGGCTCGCTTTCATGAGTGACGATTACGACTCCCGGCCCGTGGGCTTTATGGGCAAGCTGCGCAACAAGAAGGCAATCACCTGGGTGGTGGTCATCTCACTCATCGTGCTCACGGTCGGAGCTGGAACCATCTACGCGATCGTGCAGTTCCTGATTCCCGGCGGCAACTGAGTCGGCTCACGCCTCCGGGGTAAGCTTGGCGCGTTCCTCTGCCTCTATCTTCGCGCGAGCGTCACGCTCAGACCGATCTGAGCGAATGACCGCCAGCATGATGAACCAGAACACCAACCCGATCAGCACCGTCGGTGCGAGCGAGTAGAGCGCGTTCAACCAAAAGTCCTGAGGCACCTACCCAGCGTAACTGGTGATGACGAAGGCGACGGCGATCACGACCACCATGCCGATCAGGCCGATCCCGGTGATGAGCCGTGAGGTGCGCCTATCCACGGTTCGCGGCTACCCACCCTTGACGAGGATGCCGACCACGCCGGAGATCA
>JANOED010000031.1:0-8983 GCA_031413035.1 Leifsonia sp.
CGAGGAACACGATCGGCGAGAAGAACCAGCCGATTGCCGCGAACGCGAAGTAATAACCGCGCAGCCCGTCGTTGAAGGTCTCGGCGGCCAGGCCGACGATTCGGCCGGCCTCACCATCGTGTGCCGATACGCAGCAGGAGAATACGAAAGCCTGCAATGCCGAGGCCGTGAAGCAGGAACTCACGGGGAACAAGCACGAGGCCTTTATGAAGCAATGTCTTGCCGCCAAGAGCGAAGCGGCAGCCGCCTCGACCGGCGAAAAGAAGAAGCCGACACCCCAGCAGGTAAAAATGAAGCAATGCAACGCCGATGCCAAGGCCCAGGAGCTCAAAGGCGACGTCCGCAAAACATTCATGAGCGCATGCCTGAAAGCCGGATGAGCACGGGGCCGGCCCCTGAAACCCCGCGCCGTCGCGTGGTTTTTGTTGGCTGCACTGGAAACCCAGCCAACATCCCGGAGAGAGCATCGAAATGAGCGACAGACTACGCGTTGGCTTCGCCGGCGCAGGCGCGATCAGCCAGTACCATCTCGTCGGTTGGTCCGAGACACCGGACGCGCAACTGGTCGCCATCTGTGACGTGGATCAAGCAAAGGCCCGGGCCAAGGCACAGGCCTTCAACATTCCCAACGTCTACACCGACTTTCGCACGATGATCGAGCAAGAAGAACTCGACGCCGTGGACATCGTCACGCCGGTCGGCACTCATGCCGCACTGACGAGGCTCGCCGCGGACGCGGGATTGCATGTGTCCTGCCAGAAACCGCTGACACCCACGGTGCATGAGGCCGAGGAACTGATCGCCTACGTTGGTGAAAGGGTGCGCTTCATGGTGCACGAGAACTATCGTTTCCGGCCGCACTACGTGATGATCCGCGAGTGGCTGGAGCAGGGTCGCGTCGGCGAAATCACCCAGGCGCGGATGACCGTGCGCAGCCAGGGCATGATCGAAGTCAAGGGCGTGCCGCCCTTCCTGCTCAACCGCCAGCCCTACCTCAAGGACTTCGTGCGCCTGCTGATCTTCGAGGTGCTGATCCACAATCTCGATGCCATGCGGGTCCTGCTCGGCCCGCTGGAAGTCGTCGCCGCGCAGATCTCGAAGGTCAACCGGGAACTCGCGGGCGAAGACGCCGCCGTCGTTCTGCTGAAAGGAGTGGGCGGCCTTAGCGCCGTCCTCGACGGAAATATTTCGGCGCCGGGCTACGGCCCGCTGCCAACCGACCGGGTCGAGATCATGGGTACCTGCGGCTCCCTGATATTCGATCGCGACCGCTTATACATGGCTGGTTCGGATGAACCACCAATCGTCTTCGACTTGGCGAAGAACTATCAGATCTGCTTCAGCAGCGCGGTGCGAGAGTTCGTGAACGGAATCCGCACCGGCCAGCCCTTTCCAACCGACCGCCTCGACAATCTCGAAACCCTTAAACTCATGGAAGCCAGCTACGTGGCCGCCGGCGTGAAGGTCTGAATCGGCCGCGCATTGCCGATCGTTTCAGACCCGTTCGATCAGTGCGGCGATTCCCTGCCCGACGCCGATGCACATCGTAGTCAATGCATAGCGGGCTTTGCATTCCTGCAATTCGTATGCTGCGGTCGCAACCAAGCGAGCGCCGCTCATGCCCAGCGGATGACCCAGTGCAATTGCCCCGCCGTTCGGATTGACGCGCGCGTCGTCATCGCTGAGGCCGAGTTGCCGCAGCACCGCAAGGCCCTGTGCCGCGAAGGCTTCGTTCAATTCCATCACGTCGATCTGGTTCAGCTTCACCCCGGTCCTGGCCAGCAGCTTTTGCGTGGCCGGCACCGGCCCGATGCCCATGATCCGGGGCGCGCAGCCGGCGACCGCCGAACCGACTACGCGCGCCAGCGGCACGAGGCCGTGCCGTTTGGCCGCAGCCTCGCTGGCAAGAATCAGCGCACAAGCCCCGTCATTCACACCCGATGCATTGCCCGGCGTCACCGTGCCGTCAGGTTTGACGATACCCTTCAGCATGCCCAGCGCCTCCATGCTGGTTTCGCGCGGATGCTCATCCCGGTCCACCACGACGGGATCGCCCTTCTTCGCCGCAATCGTCACCGGCACAATCTCTTTGGCCAGCCGGCCATTCTTCTGCGCGGCGGAGGCCTTCGCCTGCGAGCGCAACGCAAAAGCATCCTGGTCTGCTCGCGCGATGCCGAATTCCTGCGCGACATTTTCCGCGGTTTCCGGCATCGAGTCGGTACCGTACAGCTGCTTCATTACCGGGTTGACGAAGCGCCAGCCTATCGTCGTATCGAACACCGCATTGTTTCGCGAGAAGGCGCTGTCGGCCTTGGGCATGACGAAGGGCGCGCGCGACATGCTCTCCACGCCGCCGGCGATAATCAGTTCTGCTTCTCCCGAACGGATCGCCCGCGTGGCAATAGCCACCGCATCCATGCCGGAGCCGCACAGGCGATTGATCGTGCTACCGGGGATTTCCTTCGGCAATCCGGCAAGCAACAGCGCCATGCGCGCGACATTGCGGTTGTCCTCTCCCGCCTGGTTCGCGCAGCCGAACACCACGTCGTCGACCGCACCCCAGTCCACCGACTTGTTGCGCGCCATCAAATCGCGCAGCGGGATCGCCGCAAGATCGTCGGGTCGTAACGCCGACAACGCGCCGCCATAGCGGCCGATCGGGGTTCGCAACGCAGCGCAAATAAAAGCTTCTGTCATGTTTTTCCCCAACCGAGTTTTGTCTACAGAGGATTTAACCGCAAAGGCGCCAAGGCGCAAAGGTTACGCAAAGGAGGTCAAAAACAATGCCGCAGATGAGTACTGTGGGTGCAGGGCGTCGATCTGTTCACGCATCTGCTTCTGCCCACGATGGCGCTCATCCTGATCTCGTTCGCTACCTACACCCGCTACTCGCGGGCGAGCCTGCTTGAGGTCATGAACCAGGACTACATCCGTACCGCGCGAGCCAAGGGATTGACCGAACGCACAGTTGTCGTGCGCCATGCCTTCCGCAACGCGCTCATCCCGATCGCGACGATCGTCGCATTCGATATTGGCGGCATTATTGGCGGCGCGGTCATCACCGAGCGCGTGTTCGGCTGGACGGGCATGGGAGCTCTGTTCCAAAACGGGCTCGACAAGGTCGACCCCAACCCGGTCATGGCGTTCTTCCTTGTGACCGGTGGGCTCGCCATTCTCTTCAACCTGATCGCCGACCTCGTTTACGCAGGTCTCGACCCGAGAATCCGGGTGAACTGATGAGCAACATCCCACCAGCAGTCGAACAACCGGGTCGCGCAGAATCCGGAGTCACCGACTCAGAGAACTCGATCGAACTCATCGAAACTGCTGGCCTCAGTCAGGGCCAGATTGTGCGCAAGCGGTTCTTCCGCCATCGCGGCGCCCTCGTCGCGATGATCGTGCTCCTGTTCATCATTGTGCTGGCCTTCACCTCGGTGGGCGTCCAGATTGGCGACTTCAAGTCAGGCGGGTGGTGGCCGTATACCTGGAGCATCGCCGTCGAGATCGAAAACGGCGGTAGGCCGACGCTCAGCCTCTTCCCGTTCCAGATTGGCAACCACCCGTTCGGTCAAGACGAGGTCGGGCGCGACATCTTCGCGATCGTTATGCGTGGCACCCAACAGTCGCTCATGATCATGGTGATCGTGGGGAGCATCGCGACCATCATTGGTACCGTCGTCGGGGCAGTATCCGGTTACTACCGTGGTTGGACCGACTCGGTTCTCATGCGGTTCACCGATGTCGTCATCACGATCCCGGTCATCGTCATCGGCGCCGTACTCGGCCGCAGGTTCGGAATCTCCGGTGCCGTGATTCTCGCGGTCATTCTCGGGCTTGTGCTCTGGACGGGAATGGCGCGACTGGTGCGCGGCGAGTTCCTCAGCCTGCGCGAGCGCGAGTTCGTGGATGCTGCCCGGGTCGCTGGCGCGAATGATCGACGCATCATCTTCCGCCACATCCTGCCGAACGCGGTCGGAGTGATCATCGTCAACGCGACGCTGCTCATGGCAGCAGCCATTCTGATCGAGACCGGTCTCAGCTTCCTCGGCTACGGCGTGCAGGCACCTGATACCTCGTTGGGCAAGATCATCAGCGAGAACCAAGCCGCCTTCTCCACTCGTCCGTGGTTGTTCTGGTGGCCTGGCGTGTTCATCATCACGATCGCGCTGTGCATCAACTTCATTGGTGACGGACTGCGTGACGCCTTCGACCCGCGCCAGCGCCGTATGCCCAGCGAGCGGCTGCTGCGTCGTCGCGGACTCGGTGAAATTGACCCAGCACTCGCGACCGTCACGCAGCTGAAGAAGACCTCGTAATGAGCCCCCTACAGCAGCAAGCCCAGCGCGGTCGCAGCGGTCAGCGCGCCCAGCACGGCGATCGTCGGCCAGTGGATGCCACGGCGCACGCGATCCTCGTCTCGGGCCACGCCGTCGAGCATGCCGTCCTCGCGCAGGTCATCCCAGTGTCGACGGATCAGGTACGCCGCCGCGCCGCTCTGCGTCTCGAGGAGGTCGCCGGGTCTCGGGGACGTGCCTGCCGCATCCCCGGCAATGCGCGCCGACGCCCGGCTCGAGCCTTGCGTGGCGTAGCGGTTGGGCGCTGGGCTCGCCCAGACGGTCACCACACCGTCGGTGGTGTGCAGGGTGAGGGCGTACTTCGTGTCGACTCGCTGGAGCGCACGCCACGGCACGTGCACGGTGCTGAAGACATTGACGACCGTGATCTCGTCCTCGGAGAGGGTCAGGCGAGGAAGCCAGTACAGCGCGAGGGCCACAGCCGCCAGCAGCAGAAGGCTCCAGCCGAAACGCAGGAGGCCAATCAGGTCGCCCGCGACGACGAAACCCACCAGTCCGGTGGCCGCGATGAGCGCGACTATGACGCTCAGGACGCGACCGAACGTCGAACGGAAGGTCGTGGTGGCAAATCGCATGCTCCCAGCTTCGCAGACCGCGGCCATATTCCCCTGAACCCAGCGAAGGGCATCCAGTGACTCCCACTGCAACCGCCACCTCCGAGACTGTTCTCGAGGTCAACGGCCTCGGCGTCGACTTCTGGGTCGATGGCGTCTTTTACCCGGCCGCGATCGGCCTCACCTATACCGTCAAGCGCGGAGAGGTGCTCGCCATTGTTGGCGAGTCGGGATCGGGCAAGAGCACTAGCTCCATGGCGTTGCTGGGTCTGTTGCCCGCCAACGCGCATGTCACCGGGTCAGTGAAGCTGCTGGGTCGTGAGCTGCGGGGCATCCCCCAGAAGGAGCTTCGCGCGGTTCGCGGAAATCAGATCGCGGTGATCTTTCAGGAGCCGATGACGGCGCTGAACCCGGTCTACACGATTGGCTTCCAGATCATGGAGGCGCTGCGCTCACACTACGAGATGGGGCCGGTTCAGGCCAAAGAGCGGGCTATCGAGCTGCTGAACCAGGTCGAGATGCCCGAACCCGAGATCTCGTTCTACAAGTACCCCCACCAGTTGTCCGGTGGCCAACGCCAGCGTGCAATGATCGCCCAATCGATTTCGTGCGATCCCGTTCTGTTGATCGCTGACGAGCCAACCACGGCACTCGATGTAACGGTGCAGGCCGAGATTCTTGATCTGCTGAGGAGCCTTCGAACCCGCCTTGACAGCGCGATCCTCCTCATCACTCACGACATGGGGGTTGTTGCAGACTTAGCAGACAACATCCTCGTCATGAAAGACGGGATCGGCGTCGAATCTGGTTCGGCCCTCGACATATTCACGAAGCCGCAACACCCGTACACAAAGTCTCTGCTTGCCGCTGTGCCCCACCTGGGAACTGCCACGCTAGACATCACCGACCGCGAAATCGCGGAGAGAATTGAGACGCGCACTCCCGTTCTGCGGTTCGAGGATGTTGCGATCGATTACCCCAAGCGCGGCCGCGTTCCTTCGTTCCGGGCCGCCGAGCACATCAACCTCGAGATCTACCCGGGCGAGATCCTGGGACTGGTCGGCGAGTCGGGGTCGGGCAAGACGACTCTCGGTCGGGCATCCGTGGGTCTGCTTCCTGTTGCCGAGGGCACGCTGACGGTTGTCGGCCATGACATCTCCCATGCGAGTCTGCGCGACCTGCGACCACTTCGGCGCAAGACCGGGATCGTTTTTCAGGATCCGGGTTCGAGCCTCAACCCCCGCATGCCTATCGGACAGTCGATCGGCGAGCCGTTACTGCTTGCCGGAGAGGCCAAGGGACACGAACTCGACAAACGGGTTGAGGAGTTGCTCGCTCAGGTCGAGCTTCCGACGAGCTACCGCAACCGCTACCCGCACGAGCTCTCCGGCGGACAGCGTCAGCGCGTCGGTATCGCACGGGCGCTCGCACTAACCCCCGAGCTCCTCGTTGCCGACGAGCCTACGAGCGCACTGGATGTCTCGGTGCAGGCCCGTTTCCTCGACCTCCTTCAAGCGTTGCAGGATCGTCTCCAATTCGCGTGCCTGTTCATCAGCCACGACCTCGCAGTCGTCGACATCCTGGCGCACAGGATTGCAGTCATGCATCGCGGTAGACTTGTCGAGCAGGGCACCAGAGATGCGATCCTGCGTAACCCCCAAGACCCTTACACCCAGCGACTCATCGCTGCCGTGCCGCTGCCCGATCCGATTGCGCAGCGCGAGCGGCGGGCGACCCGCTCAGCCTCTCGGGCCCAGGATGGCCCCACCACCTAAAGGAAGTCACAGCCATGGCGCACGCCTCTCGCTCAGACCTGCGTAACGTGGCGATCGTCGCCCACGTCGACCACGGCAAGACCACTCTGGTCGATGCCATGCTGCGCCAGACGAACTCTTTCGCCGAGCACGCTCACCTCGAAGAGCGGGCGATGGACTCGAACGACCTAGAGCGCGAGAAGGGCATCACAATTCTCGCCAAGAACACGGCGATCTCGTACAAGGGCAAGCACGCGACCGACGGCCCGGTGACTATCAACGTCATCGACACCCCGGGCCACGCAGATTTTGGTGGTGAAGTCGAGCGCGGTCTGTCGATGGTGGATGGCGTCGTGCTGCTTGTCGACGCGAGCGAGGGCCCGCTGCCGCAAACGCGATTCGTTCTGCGCAAGGCTCTCGAGGCGAAGTTGCCGGTGGTGTTGCTCGTCAACAAGACCGACCGACCGGATGCCCGCATTGGCGAGGTCGTCTCCGAGAGCCAAGATCTGCTCCTGGGCTTGGCCAGCGACATGCACGACGATATGCCAGACCTCGACCTCGACGCGGTGCTCGACGTGCCCGTCGTTTACGCATCGGGTCGCAATGGCGCGGCAAGCTGGAACCAGCCCGAAAACGGCTCACTGCCCGACAACGACGATCTTGAGCCGCTATTCGAAGCCATTCTCAAGCACATCCCCGCACCGACGTATGACGACGAGCACCCCCTCCAAGCGCACGTCACGAACCTCGACGCGAGCCCCTTCCTCGGCCGCCTGGCTCTCTTGAGGGTATTCAACGGGACGATCAAGAAGGGCCAGACCGTCGCTTGGGTCAAGTACGACGGCAGCGTGCACAATGTTCGCGTAACCGAGCTTCTGATCACGAAGGCACTCGATCGTTTTCCGACTGACTCCGCTGGCCCCGGGGATATCGTCGCCGTCGCCGGCTTCGAAGACATCACCATCGGTGAAACCCTCGCCGACCCCGACGACGTTCGCCCGCTTCCGACAATCAAGGTCGACGACCCTGCGATCTCGATGACGATCGGCACCAACACCAGCCCCCTCATCGGCAAGGTCAAGGGCCACAAACTCACCGCTCGAATGGTCAAGGATCGACTCGACCGTGAGCTCGTCGGCAACGTTTCAATCAAGCTCCTCGACATTGGTCGTCCGGATGCCTGGGAGGTTCAGGGCCGCGGCGAACTAGCTCTCGCGATCCTCGTCGAGCAGATGCGCCGCGAAGGTTTCGAGCTGACAGTCGGTAAGCCGCAGGTTGTCACCAAGTACATCGACGGCAAACTCCACGAGCCCTTCGAGCACCTCACGATCGACTCTCCCGAGGAGCACCTCGGCGCGATCACCCAGCTCATGGCTGCTCGAAAGGGCCGCATGGAGACCATGACGAACCACGGCACCGGTTGGGTGCGCATGGAGTTCATCGTGCCCTCTCGTGGCCTGATCGGATTCCGCACCGAGTTTCTCACCATCACCCGCGGCACCGGCATCGCGAACGCGATCTCGCACGGCTACGAGCCCTGGGCCGGGGCGATAGAAACCCGCACGAACGGTTCGATTGTTGCCGACCGGTCGGGTGTGGCGACCCCGTTTGCCATGACAGCGCTTCAGGAGCGCATGAGCTTCTTCGTCGAGCCGACGCAGGAGGTCTACGAGGGCATGGTGGTTGGCGAGAATTCGCGGGCCGACGACATGGACGTGAACATAACAAAAGAGAAGCAGCTGACCAATATGCGTCAGTCGACCTCTGACGTGTTCGAACGGATGACTCCCTCGCGCAAGCTCACCCTCGAGGAGTGCCTCGAGTTCGCACGCGAAGACGAGTGCGTCGAGGTGACCCCCGAGGTCATCCGCATTCGCAAGGTCGAGCTCGACGCGAACGCTCGGGCGCGCGCTGCATCGCAGCGCAAGAAGCAGAACGCGTAGCGTGCCGGCGTCAACCCTGCGAGGCCTCCCAATCGTTGTGAAGATACAACGAGATCCCTCGTTGTGAACGGCCCCGGTCCTGGACTACGCTGAGCGCGCTGTTCGCATCTGATCATTCACATTTGGAGGCACCGCATGTCCACTCTCCGCACCCGCTACACGGCACCCCTAGCGATTGCTCTAGCGCTAGTTTTGACGCCCGCTCTCTCCGGCTGCTTTGGTAACCCGGTCGAGGGGATCATCGAAGGAGTTACCGGAGGGGACGTCGACCTCGGAGGCACGAGCGTGCCCGAGGGTTACCCCATCACCGAGGTGCCTCTTGCTTCGGGCGAGATCTTGCCGGTGCCGCGATCGGAAACGACGAGGGCAAGGTCTTC
>JANOED010000032.1:0-3974 GCA_031413035.1 Leifsonia sp.
TGTACCGCGAGTTTCACCAACGGCGTTCCGCGCTGGCTGGTCGGCAAGGGCAAAGGCTGGGTGACGGCCGAGTACGGCATGATCCCTCGGTCGACGAACGACCGCATGGACCGGGAGTCGGTCAAGGGCAAGGTCGGCGGACGCACCCACGAGATTTCCCGGCTGGTTGGCCGTTCCTTGCGCGCAGTCATCGACACCAAGGCGCTCGGCGAGAACACGATCGTGATCGACTGCGACGTGCTCCAGGCCGACGGCGGCACGCGCACCGCCGCGATTACGGGTGCGTACGTCGCGCTCGTTGACGCGGTTGAGTGGGGTCGCTCCAACAGCTTTATCGGCAAGAACGCGAAGGCTCTGCACGACTCGGTCGCGGCCGTCAGCGTGGGAATCGTCGACGGAGTGCCTTTGCTCGACCTCGCCTACACCGAGGACTCCCGGGCCGAGACCGACATGAACGTGGTTGTCACCGGGCGTGGCCTATTCGTCGAGGTGCAGGGCACAGCCGAGGCTGCTCCGTTCGACCGGCGCGAACTCGACTCGCTTCTCGACCTCGCGCTCGGTGGTGCTGCCGACCTCACCGCCCTTCAGGTTGCGACCCTGGCATCGTGAAGGTCGTTCTCGCCACCCACAACGCCCACAAGGTCGGTGAGTTGACCAAGATTCTGGGTCCCGCGCTCGACGGGATCGAGCTTGTCGCCTACGACGGACCCGAGCCGGTCGAGGATGGCGCCACGTTCGAAGAGAACGCGTTGATCAAGGCGCGGGCGGCATCCGCTCACACCGGGTTGCCGGCACTCGCCGACGACTCGGGGATCTGCGTTGATGCACTGGGCGGTGCGCCGGGCATCCACTCGGCTCGCTACGCGGGGACTCGGGATGACGCTGACAACGTAGCCCTGCTGCTCGCGAACCTCGGCACCGAACCCAACCGGGCGGCGCAGTTCATCTGCGCCGCGGCCCTGGTGATTCCGGCGGAGCCAGGCGCCAGGGAATCAGTGTCGACCGAGTTCGTCGAACTAGGAGTATGGCACGGCACGGTGCTGGGCGAGGCAACGGGAGCGAACGGATTCGGCTATGACCCGATCTTCAAGCCCGCGGGACTATCGGTGAGCTCGGCCGAACTTGCTGCCGATGAAAAGAACGCGATTAGCCACCGAAAGCTCGCCTTCACCGCTCTACTCGCGGCCCGGGGCGACCTGCTGCGGCGGCCGTCCCAACCACACCAGAGCTAGAAGCCGAGGGTGCTCAGGGACGTCGCCAGCGTCTCCGCGGAGTGCTCAAGTAGGCGCATCTCGTCGTCCGAGTACGGCACGTCGATGACCTGGCGGATTCCCGTGGAGTCGACGACCGTGGGCACGGACAGCGCAACCCCTGAGATGCCGCGGTAGTCGGTGAGCACGCTCGACACCGGCAGGATGCTGCCTTCGTTGCGCATGATCGCCTCGACGATCCGCGCACCCGAGAGGCCGATCGCATAGTTGGTTGCGCCCTTGCCGGCGATTACCCGATATGCGGCGTTCTTGACTTGCTCGGCAATTGTCGCCAACTCGGCGGCATCCAAGGCAGACCCCTTCTCGGGCTTCCATTCGAGCACCGGTACCGGACCGATTCGAGCCTGCGACCACAGAGCGAATTCGCTGTCACCGTGCTCGCCGACGATCATCGCGTGAACGCTCCCGGTCGCTACCCCGACTCGCTCAGCGAGAAGCCAACGCAGGCGGGAGGAGTCGAGTACGGTGCCCGACGAGAAGATGCGGTTCGCGGGGAGTCCGCTGATCTTCTGGGCCGCGACGGTCAGCACATCGCAGGGATTCGAGACGATGATGATCACAGCGTTCGGCGCGCGGCTGACGAGCTCGGGCATCAGCGAGCGGAGAATCTCCACGTTCGCGCCCGCGAGGTCTAGGCGGCTCTGGCCAGGCTTCTGCTTGGCTCCCGCGGTGACGACGATTACGTTCGCGTCTTCGATCACACTGAGGTCGGCCGAGCCGGTGATGCGTGATGAGCCAGTGAACTGGGAGCCGTGGGCGATATCGAGCACCTCGGCTTCGACGCGCTCGGCAGCGATGTCGTAGAGAACGACTTGTCGGGCGGACTGGCGGATCATGGCGGCGTAGGCAAGGGACGTACCTACGGCCCCGGCTCCGATGATGGCGAGTTTGGACTGTTCGAGAGTGGTGGTGGTCACTTATAGAGCATGTCCCAGATTTGCTCGAGCCGCGAGGACCATTGGTCCCGTGCCGCTTTTGGGCTAAAGTTTCGGTGTGCCGAAATTTGCCGCAGGTCTTGTGAGTCCGGAGCCCACGCGCGCCAGGGCAACGCTCATGTTGCTTGGCCCCGCTTTTGTTGCCGCCATCGCGTATGTCGATCCGGGCAATGTTGCTGCCAATCTGACGGCGGGTGCGCGCTACGGTTACCTCCTCCTCTGGGTTCTTGTCCTCGCGAACGCCATCGCGGTTTTGGTTCAGTATCAGTCGGCAAAGCTCGGGATCGTCACGGGGCGCAGCCTCTCAGAGATCCTCGGCGAGCGACTGAAGACCGGGCCACGGCGTCTCTACTGGATTCAAGCAGAGCTCGTCGCGGCCGCCACCGATGTCGCCGAGGTCTTGGGTGGGGCAATCGCCCTTTACCTGCTGTTCGGCGTTCCGCTGCTGGTGGGCGGGGTCATTGTTGGCATCGCCTCGATGATCCTGCTCGCGATCCAGTCGCGGCGCGGCCAGCGGGCGTTTGAGCTCGTCATCGTGACACTTCTCGGGGTGATCGTCGTTGGCTTTGTCACCGGACTGTTTTTCTCGGGGCTCGACGTGGGGGAGGCCGTTGCCGGCCTCGTCCCGCGTTTCGAGGGCACCGACTCGGTTCTCCTAGCCACGAGCATGCTTGGTGCTACCGTCATGCCGCACGTGATCTATCTGCACTCGGCGCTCGCTCGCGACCGCTACGGCGTCACGGATGACCCGGGGCGAATCCGTCAACTGTTGCGTGCCACTCGGTGGGATGTCGGCGGCGCCCTCTTCGTTGCCGGCGCGGTGAACATCTCGATGCTTCTGCTCGCTGCCTCCGCCCTCCGTGGCATCGAGGGCACCGACTCGATCGAGGGCGCCCACGCCGCCGTCGTCTCCACCCTCGGCCCTGCGATCGGGGTGATCTTCGCAGTGGGTCTTCTCGCCTCCGGGCTTGCCTCAACGAGCGTCGGCACCTACGCCGGGGCATCGATCATGGGCGGGCTGCTGAAGGTTCGAGTGCCGTTGCTACTGCGACGGGTCATCACGATGATCCCGGCGCTGATCGTGCTGGCGATAGGGTTCGACCCCACCCAAGCACTGGTGCTGAGCCAAGTGGTGCTGAGCTTCGGAATCCCCTTCGCGTTGATTCCGCTCGTCTGGTTAGCGAGCTCGAAGCGCGAGTTGGGAGTCTTCGCCAACGCGATGTGGCTTCGCGTCGCCGGCTGGATCTCCGCCGGTCTCATCACGGTACTGAACGTGCTGCTCATTGTGCTTGTCGTGACTGGGGGCTGACGTGCGCGGGACGCCAACCGCTGTCGAAGACTACGTCAAGGTCATTTACGGCCACACCGAGTGGCAGCCGGTGCCGATCACGTCGACCGCGATCGCGGCGCGGTTGGGGCTGGCCGCGTCATCCGTTACCGAGATGGTGAAGAAGCTCGTCGCGCAGGGACTCGTCGTGCACGAGCCCTATGGCGCCGTTGAACTGACCGCTGAGGGTCGCTCTCTTGCGCTGCAGATGGTGCGTCGGCACCGGCTCATCGAGACCTGGTTGGTGAGCCAGATCGGCTACAGCTGGGACGAGGTGCACGACGAAGCCGAGATTCTTGAACACGCCATGAGCGACCGCTTACTCAACGCGCTCGACGACCAGCTGGGCAACCCGACTCGGGATCCGCACGGCGACCCGATCCCTGATCGTCTGGGGGTCATTCACCTGCCGCCCGCGGTGCTCCTCGCGGATGCTCCAGA
>JANOED010000033.1:0-6026 GCA_031413035.1 Leifsonia sp.
TTGGGATTCTCGGTCTTGGTGAAGGATATGCGCACAAATTCAGAGTGCACCGAGCTCAGGCCATCGAGCAGAAATGCCGGCTTGAGAGACACGATCGTGTCTGACCCGGTCAAGAACGCGTCAATAGATTCCGATGCCTGAGCCTGTTCGGATCCGATCGCCTCAAGCGTCAACCCGTCGCTGGTGAAGGTGAAGCGCAACGCGGCCTCACGCTCCAGTACCAGCGACACTCTTCGAACGGCCTCGATCAGCTCGCCGGTGTTCAAGACTGCGTAGTTGTCAACGGACTCGGGGAAGAGGCGCCTGACTGGGGGGAAGTTGCCCTTGATTAGCAGTGATGTCACGGTCTTCTTGTCAGCGCGGAACGCGATGAGCTCACGCTCGTCGTTGCTGGTGATCGCGACCGAGATCGTTCCGCTGTGTCCAAAGGTCTTGCCGATCTCGATCAAAGTGCGGGCCGGCACAAGTGCCGTCGCACTCTCGATGCCGGAGTCCGCGGAATCCCAAGCAATTTCCCTCACGGCAACTCGATAGCGGTCGGTCGCCACGAGCGAGAGGCTGTTTTCGGATACCTCCAGCTGAACGCCGGTGATGACCGGTGTCACATCGTCCCGAGACGCGGCCACCGCAACCTGCGCGATGGCTGCCGAGAAATCGTCGGCCTGGAGAACACCGGACTGTTCGGAAATTTCGGGGAGGGTGGGGTACTCCTCTACCGGCATGCTGAGAAGGGTGAACTGACCGGAGCCACAAGCCACGACGATGCGACCATCATCGGTCGAGAACGAGACGGGTGCGTTCGGAAGCCGGCTCGCGATGTCTGCCAAGAGGCGACCGGAGACCAGTACCTTGCCGGGTTCATCAACTTGGGCAGCAATCTCGGTACGCGCTGAAACCTCGTAGTCGAACGAGGACAGTGTTAGCCCACTTTCGGTTGCTTCGATCAGCACCCCGCTGAGGATTGGCAGGGTGGTGCGCTGGGGAAGGAGTTTCACCGCAAAGGAGACTGCCTCGCTGAAGACATCTCGGTTGACCTGGAACTTCACTTCATTCACCCCTTACAACAACTGTCGTTTCTCTGGGGCTTAATACTGGCACAGGCGGGTGTTGCGTGAACTCATGGGTTGTTTCTCTCCCATCCTTCTTTCTTGAAGAACAACACTCTTAACCGCTGTGGACACTGTGAGTAACCTCGCGAAGTTCGCTAACCCCTTGGGAACTACATCAGTGTGAGATGTTGACGGGCAGTCGAGTCGCGGTGGATGCGTGTGGTTCGAGCCAACTCCACGGCGCGCGGATTCCACAGAAAGTCGGCGAACATCAACAACCCCACCGGCGAGTCGCGCAGAGTTATGCACAACTTATGCACAAGTGTGCAAACTCAATTCTTGCCGAAACGGTGATCCTGCTTGATGCGGGAGGTCAGTTCGGTGACCTGGTTATAGATCGAGCGGCGCTCCTTCATGAGCTCAGTGATCTTCTTATTCGCGTACATCACGGTCGTGTGGTCTCGATTTCCGAACAACTGGCCGATTTTGGGCAGTGAGAGGTTGGTCAACTCCCGACACAGATACATGGCGATCTGTCGAGCGGTTGCGACAGCCTGTGAACGCGAAGAGCCATAGAGATCATCGACGGTTAGTTTGAAGTACTCGGCGGTGTGATTGATGATGTCGACAGGCGCGATCACGTTGTCCTCATCGAGGGTGATGAGGTCTTTGAGTACCGTCTGCACAAGAGGCATGTCCACCTCTGTGCGGTTCAGACTCGCGAAGGCCGTTACTCGAATCAGAGTTCCCTCGAGCTCTCGAATGTTCGACGACACCTTGGAAGCCATATATTCGAGAATCTCGTTGCTGACTTGCAGTTTCTCGCTCTGAGCCTTCTTTCGGAGAATAGCAATGCGAGTCTCGAGGTCGGGGGCCTGCACGTCGGTGATTAGCCCCCACTCGAAGCGCGAGCGCATCCTGTCTTCGAATCCGGTCAGGTGCTTGGGTGGGAGGTCGCTTGTGATTACCACCTGCTTGTTGTGGTCGTGCAGCGTATTGAAGGTGTGAAAGAAGGCCTCCTGAGTGGAGTCCTTGCCCTGGAGGAATTGGATGTCGTCGATGAGCAGAATGTCTATCTCTCGATAGCGTGATTGAAAGACGGATGCTCGGTTGTTCGCGATCGAGTTGATGAAGTCGTTCGTGAACTCCTCCGAGCTGACGTACCGCACACGGATGCCCGGATAGAGGCTCTCCGCGTAGTGACCGATCGCATGCAAGAGATGGGTCTTGCCTAGCCCGGACTCCCCGTAGATGAAGAGCGGGTTGTAGGCCTTGGCCGGCGCCTCGGCGACAGCCACGGCAGCAGCATGTGAAAAACGATTTGATCCACCAATCACGAAGTTGTCGAAGCTGTACTTCGGGTTCAGCCTCGAGTCCGCTCGACGCTGGCCCGAAGGATCCGCCGGGGCCACCGTGATCGGTTCGATGTAGGGCTGATCTGTCGAGCTGGAGTCATGCTCAAGAGAGTCTTGTTGAATGTCGGGGTTCACGACGATCGCGAAGTTGACTACATCTTGACCCTCGCTGAGTTCTGATATCGCGTTCAACAGAGGAAGCCTGATCCGTTGTTCTAGCATGCCCCGGGTGAGTTCGTTGGGAACTTCCAGATAGAGCGTTCCCGCCATGACGCCCCGTGGCTCAACCAGGCTGATGAAGCCCATCAACTGAGGGGTGATGCGTTCGTCAGACGCCAGCCGCGAGAGCACCGACTGCCAGATCTCCTGAGTCGAATCTGGTGACTCTGCCATCGGGTTACATCCTTAGCTCGACTTATTCACAGCCCCGTGCACCGGGTGCGGGGACGCACAACCCCGACATTCAGCCGCGGTCCCCCCGGATTGGCTGGCTTTCACCTTAGTTGTGCACAGCCTGCGGTTACCAACCCCAGTTCGCGCAATGTGGATAGTTCGCCGCGAACGGTCGAGGAAGTTTGACCGGATGCCATTAACGCCGTAGTTTTAATCAGTTGACTTCCCAGCCGCAGGGCTAACCGACTTCTTCCGGCCTTTGTTGAGCTGGGCTATGGAGATACCACTATGAGCAAGAGAACCTTCCAGCCGAACAACCGTCGTCGTGCCAAAGTGCACGGATTCCGGCTTCGCATGCGCACCCGCGCCGGCCGTGCCATTCTGGGTGCCCGTCGCCGCAAGGGTCGCACCGAACTCTCCGCCTAGTTCCGTCTTGCTTGCCAGGGACAACCGCGTGACTCGGGCTAACGACTTTCGGGCAGTGGTGCGCTCCGGGCGACGCTACTCAACCCCACACACCGTGCTCCATGTGCTCCGGCGTGAACCCGGCCAGCCCACTCGGTTCGGTTTCATCGTGACAAAGGCAGTCGGCGGTGCTGTGCAGCGCAACCGCGTGCGGCGTCGACTTCGTGCCCTGTGTCGTGAGGTACTTCCTTCGCTCCAATCGGCCGATGTGGTCATCCGTGCTCTCCCGGGATCCGGTCAGGCCAGCTGGGGTACCCTGCACTCGGAGATCGTTCCTGCAATCAGGAAGGCAGTGGGGTAAATGAACCGCGCGCTTGCCTTCGCCCTGCTTCTCCCCCGCAATATCTGTGTGGCCATCCTTATCGCCTATCGTGCGGTGATCTCTCCGCTCTACGGTGACGTTTGCCGCTACTACCCCTCGTGCTCGCATTACACGCTTCAGGCAATTCAGCAGCACGGAGTTCTGAGGGGCGTGTGGCTAGGAACGCGTCGCATCGGGCGATGCCACCCCTGGGCAGCAGGCGGCGTCGACGACGTTCCTCGCAGCAGTCACGAACGGTACGCAGTGTCTCGGTTCGGTTTTGTCACAGCCAATAGCCACGGAAAGGGCTGACTTCACTCATGGACATCATTGGCTTCTTCAACACCCTGCTGTGGCCGATCAAATGGGTGATCGAGGCAATCCTCGTGGGGTTCCACACGCTGTGGATCGCGATCGGCCTAGACCCTGATGATGGTTGGACCTGGGTGCTGTCGATCGTTGGCCTGGTTCTCGTGGTGCGTGCGGCCCTGATCCCGATCTTTGTGCGGCAAATCAAGAGTCAAAGGCGAATGCTGGAGGTTGCCCCCCAGATCAAAAAGATTCAGGACAAGTACAAGGGCAAGAAGGATCAGTTCTCGCGTGAGGCAATGTCGCGCGAGACGATGGACCTCTACAAGCGAACGGGAACCAACCCGCTCAGCTCGTGCTTGCCGCTGCTCCTCCAGATGCCGATCTTCTTCGGCCTCTTCTCGGTGCTCAACGACGCCCAGAATCCGAACATCGAGGCCGGAGTGGGCCTTCTCAATGCTGAGCTGTCGAAGTCGTTCGCAAACTCTGAAATCTGGGGCGCACCACTGAGGCTGGCGATTAGCACGGCGGACGGCAACGTTGCAGTCATCGTTATCGCCTCGGTCATGGTCGTCTTGATGACTGGTTCACAGTTCATAACTCAGCTTCAGATCATGTCGAAGAACCAGTCGGCCGAGATGAAGGCAAGCCCGATGTATCGGCAGCAGCGGATCTTGCTGTACATCCTGCCGTTAGTCTTCGCCTTCTCCGGGTTTACCTTCCCCCTTGGCGTCATGATGTACTGGCTGGTCTCGAACTTCTGGACCATGGGTCAGCAGTTCTTGGTGATCCGAAACATGCCGACTCCGGGAAGCGAGGCCGCGCTGGCCCGTGAGGCCCGCATGGCCAAGCGCCAGCAGCGCAAGGGCATCGTCGAAGAGGCGCCCGACGGCGGAACCTTGATCGTCGAGGAGCCGAAAAAGCCCCAACGCCAACAACCCGTGGGCAAGAACCGCTCGCGGAAGAAGAAGAAGTGAGCACCGTGACCCCAAGCGAATCCACCGAGACAGACACCCATACCGACACTGACATTGAGGTCGGCGTCGACCTGGCAGCAGAGTCTGTAGCGGATGCCCCCAGCCCGAGTCAGCTCGAAGCCGAGGGTGACATTGCCGCCGACTACATCGAGGAACTACTCGACATCACCGACCTCGACGGCGACATCGAGATCGACGCGCGCGGCGGGCGGGCGTACCTCTCGGTCACGTCGAGCGAGGACACCAACCTCCGAGTCCTGTCGCGTCCGGAAACAGTGAACGCGCTACAAGAGTTGACGCGAATCGCCGTGCAGACGAAGACGGGTGCGTTCTCACGCCTGATCCTCGACGTGGGTGGGTCGCGCGAAGCTCGAGCAGCCGAGCTGTCCCAGCTCGTTGATAAGGCTGTTGAGCGAATTGAGGCCGGGGCAGAGTCTGCCGCTCTCCCACCGATGTCGTCGTACGAGCGCAAGCTCGTGCATGACATCGTGTCGGAGCGGGGTTACTCCTCGCAGTCGGAGGGCGAAGCTCGTGACCGGCACACGGTGATCAGTCGGGCTTGATGTTTCAGCGCGCTGGAGCTATGGGGATCGCATCGCGATCCCGCGACGCCAGCGCCGACGGGGCTATGCCGCGGAGGTTTCACGTGAAACATTTGTTTACTCATGACTGATATCGAGCCCGAACCGTACGCCGCGGCATCCCTCTTCGGCGACCGCATCGACCTCGCGCGGCGGTACACGGCCGATCTCGGGCAACGCGGTGAAGAGCTCGGGCTGATCGGCCCACTAGAGCCTCCCCGACTGTGGACTCGGCACATCCTGAACTGTGCGTTGGTCGCTCCCTTGCTGCGACCCGGTCGAATCGGTGATGTCGGCAGCGGCGCTGGTCTGCCGGGGTTGGTGCTCGCCATCGCTCGACCCGACGTGAGGGTTGTCTTGATCGAGCCGATGGAACGACGAGTGGACTGGCTCGTCCACGAGTCGGCGGAGCTCGGCTTGGAGAACGTTGAGGTCGTGCGCGCGCGTGCTGAGGTCGCGCGGCTTGGCGAGCCACTCGACCAGGTCACCGCGCGTGCCGTGACTGCTCTGACCAAACTGATTCCCGCGACAGCACACCTCGTTCGATCGGGCGGCGAGATGATCTTCATGAAGGGTTCGCGCATTCTTGAAGAGAT
>JANOED010000034.1:0-5249 GCA_031413035.1 Leifsonia sp.
CCGCGCGCACGAGCGCGAACGCCCACAGGCCCACGGCCACTACCTCGACCACGCCCCAACTGGCCGCTTCGGAGTCGGACAGTCGAACCCACCGTCGGCCGACTCGTCCGAAGTGCTGGAGCGATTCGGGACGTCGGCCTCGGCCGATAACATCCACTTCGACTTCTGCGAGATCATTCAGGTCACGGAAGATCGTTTTCGAGCGCGCCATGAGCCAGCGGTTGATCAGCACGACAGGGATGGCGATGGCTGCCGCGACGACTCCGACTGCGGGGTCGTAGACGAAGATCATCACCAAGGAGCCAACGATGGTGAAACCCGCCGTGATCGCCAGCGGGACATCCTGCTCAAGGAACTTGACGTACTCGCCAGCCAGCGCCGTGCGCCCGGAGACCGACGCCATATCGACGCCGGCGCCTCGCTGCTGAGCGACGACGTCGGTGGCTATATCGGCGTAGAGCCGGTTGAAGGTCCTCGTTTGGAACCGCTGCCGGGCAAAGCCGACCGCCGTGTGGGTCAATGCAAGCGCGATGAAGAAGACCAGACCGACCCAACGACCTTCGACGAGCCCGTCGATGGCGAAGCCGATCGCAAACGGCCACAGAAGCGACAGGATGTTCTCGCCGCCGACCAGCGCATACCCGCCCCGAATGCGGCGGTGGGCTGCGGCGATGTGGTCGTCGAGGTACTTCGTCATGGCACTACTGTGCCCCACCACGGCCGCCTCGCACACCCACCTCCCCACGGCGGATCGCCGCCGCACGGTCGGCGATCGCGCCACGCTCCTCCGGTGTCACGCGGGCGAGGTTACGTACCTGGAGCGCCATGCGGGGATGCTTCGCGAAGCGCTCCTCGTGGCGCGCGAGGAAGTCCCAGTAGAGGGTGGTGAAGGGGCACGCGTCATCCCCGACCCTCTTCTCTGGCCGAAAGCGGCACGACCCGCAATGGTTGCTCTGCCGGTCGATGTACTTGCCGGTCGCGACGTAGGGTTTGCTCGCCATGAGGCCGCCGTCGGCGAATTGGCTCATGCCGAGCACGTTGGGTAGCTCCACCCACTCGACCGCATCAACGTAGACGGCGAGGTACCACTCATGGATCTGCCGCGGCTCGACTCCGAGCAGCTGCGCGTAGAGACCTGTCACCATCAGGCGCTGGATGTGGTGCGCGTAGCCGTACTCCAGAGTTTGGCCGATGGCATCCTTGAGGCAGGCCATGTCGGTGTCGCCGGTCCAGTACCACGGCGGCAGGTCTTCGGTCGCGCCCAAGGAGTTGCCGTGAGCGTACTCGGGCATTCTCAGCCAGTAGATGCCGCGCACGTACTCGCGCCAGCCGAGAACCTGGCGGATGAACCCCTCCGCCGACTCGATCGACACTAGCCCCGCTCGCCAAGCCGCCTCGATGCGCGCGATGACCTCGCGCGGGTCCAGGAGCTTAAGGTTCATCGCCGACGCGATATGGGAGTGGTAGAGCCAAGCCTCGCCCTCCCACATCGCATCTTGCCAGCGGCCGAAGTCGGCGAGCCGCTCGGTGACGAACCGCTCGAGGCTTTGGAGCGCGGCATCCCGAGTCACCGGCCAGGCGAAGCTCGCAAGGGAGCCCGGATGCCCGGCGAACCGTTGCTCTACGAGCGCGATCACTTCGATCGTGATCGCGTCGGGCGCGAATTGGGCGGGCTCGGGCACGAAGCCGGGACCATCCTTGCCGAACGAGCGCCGGTTCTCGGTGTCGAAGTTCCACGCGTTGCCGGCGGGTTCGTCACCCTCCATGAGGATGCCGTGAGCCTTCCGCTGCTGCCGGTAGAAGGTCTCCATGACGAGGGTTCGCCGACCGTCAGCGAAGCGCGCGAAGTCAGCCGTCGAGCAAAGGAAGTGGCGGTCGTCCCGCTCATCGAGGAGGTCGCCGGCGACCGCCCGCAGGGCTTCGCGCACTCGCCACTCCCCCGCCTCGACCATCACGACGCGCTGCGGTTGGTGGCGCTGGATCGCCGCCGCGAGCTCGGCGGCGAGAGTGCCGAGGTTGCCATCGTCGTCGAGGAGCCGGTAGTCGTGCGGGATGCCGTTGGCCGCAAGCTCGGCCGCGAAGTGCCGCATGGCGGCGAGGAACACCGCGATGCGGGGCTTGCTCACCCAGACCTTGGTGGACTCCTCGGCGACCTCGGCCATCCAGACCACGTCGGTCGCCGGGTCGAACCCGTCGAACGCTGCGGAGTCACGGTTAAGTTGGTCACCCAGTACGACGACCAGGTTTCTCATGCGGGCTCCTGCTGGCCGGGCATACTGCGGCGCTGGCGACGGCACGCTTCGGAGCAGTACTTCACGTCATCCCAGTTCTTGGCCCACGCCTTGCGCCACGTCATCGTGCGCCCGCACACGGCACAGAGCTTGCTCGGCAGGTGCGCTTTGTTGCCCTTGAAGTCGCGGGTGCCTGAGTCGCGGCCAGTCATCTGGCCGGGCCGCAGTGGGTGGTCATGCCTCGACGTTAGCGCGCACCTCCTCGTCGTGGCTGAAGGGTTGCCGTGTTGCTCCCGGGTTCGCCTAGATGGCCCGTGCGCAGGGTGCGGGGCGCCGCACAGTCGGCGGGTGACGGTACGGTCGACCCATGGCGAGGGCGGCAGTGGGCGGCGGATGCACCGCTCGCGACCACGACGGCCGCCGCTGCCGCGCGCCTCAAGCCGACGGTGCACCCGTCTCGCTGTGCACCGCACACCTGCTCGTGGCTCACGACTTCATCACGCGCGACGTGGGCACCGTAGGTTTGCTGCCCACACCCTGCTTGGCGTGCGGCTCGCGCACGGGCATCCGGTACCCGTCGGGGTGGATCTGTGCGGCCTGCGAGTGGCGGGTTGGCGAGGTTCCCGACGGTGACCTTGAGTCTGTGCGCGTCGACGTCGTGTACTACATCCGCTGGCGCGACCGCGTGAAGATTGGCACGAGTAGCAACCCGCGGCTGCGGCTTGCTAGCCTGCCGCACGACGAAGTGCTCGCGTTCGAACGCGGCGGGCGTGCGCTCGAGCAACGGCGGCACGCGCAGTTCGCGGGCCGACGCATCCCGGGCAGCGAATGGTTCGTGACGGATGACGCCCTGCTCGCGCACCTCGCCGACCTGCGGGTCGGTGCGGGCGACGACGACCAGTGGGCGCAGTACGACCTGTGGCTGAGTCGCGCGATTGCCTTCCGAGGCTAACAACCTGCCGCGAAGGACGAAGGACTTTCGGCCCTAGGAGGCACCCGGCCATCTCACGAAAGTAGAGGCGAAGGAGGCGCAAAATGACGTCGGGACAGTCATTCTCTGCACCGAGGGGATGGAGTCTGGCCGCAGCGATCGGTGGCATCGGAGCTGTCGTTGCCTACGTCGGCACGACCGTGCTCGGTGGAGCGATCGTGCCCGGCTACTCACACGTATCCGATTCGGTCAGCTCTCTCACCAGTCCGGGCGCATCATACCGCGAGGTGCTCGCGATCGGATTCGCCGCCTACAACGCGGGCGTTGTAACCCTCGGGCTCGCACTACCGCGGCTGAGCAGCCGCCCTCGTTTGCCATTGAGGATTGCGGGTTGGTTGCTGATCGCGTGTGGTGCTGCGGGCGTACTCATGCTCGAGCCCTTTCCGCAGGATCCGATGGGCGCGCCGGTTACCGCCGTCGGCACCGTGCACATCGTGCTGGCTGGTGTCTCGGCGTTGACATTGGTGGTTGCGATCACACTGACCGCAATCGCTTGGCGCAACGAACCGCGTTGGAAGCATCTCTGGGTCTTCTCGGTGGTTGCGGCCTCAGCCATTCTCGTCACTGGTGGCATCGGTGCTGCGTTCATTACGAGCCCCGTATTTGGCCTGCTCGAACGCACGACACAACTCTCGTTCCTGTCGTGGTTTAGTGTGGTCGGAGTTACGGCGTTCGCGCAGTTGCGCGATCGTGAGTTGCGCCAGCCAGCGCTAGCCAACGGCGAGGGAGTCGAGCAGCGCTAGGAGGGCTCGCGCGTAGGCGTCGGCTGCGACATCCGCATCGAAGGCCAGTGCTGTGCCGTCGATCGTGACAGTCACAGTAAAGTCGGCCGCGAGTGACACGAAAGCGGCGCCCAGAACCTCGCGCAACTGGTGCTCGTGAGGCAACCACAGGGCGTCTTCGATCGAGACCGAGTCGAGCGCCCACTCGGTGGTTCCGTTGAAGCCGAGTTCTGTTCCGGTCGGAAAGTGATGCGCTTCGACCGTCATGTCGGTGAGGATGTAGTGCTCGTCATCCGCCTCGACCCGGTCTATGAGGAACGCGTCGCCCGCTGCCGGGCGCCATACCAACCCGGAGTCCCTCAGAGCACGCGCGAGTTCGGTTGAGATCATCCGGCCATTATCGCCCGACGCCGCTGCACAAACTCCCTAGCAGTCGTAGTAGTAATTCACCGGCGAAGTGAAGATGTCAAGAACGTTGTTCTTGATTACAGCGGATGCCCCGTAAAAGTCATCGGGGCCGCTGTCAACGGTGCCCGCCTTAACGTCGTAGGCGAGAATCTGGATGCCGCCACCGAACTCAAGCAGTGGCGCAGCCGCGTTAGCTGCAATCGTCGCCGCACCGTCGGAGCCGACCCACTGGCCGGAGAGCATCGCCACGGTCTTGCCGTTGCTGGTCGACTTAGAGTCGGCTTGGGCGTAGAACTGGGCGCCGCCGGGAGCAGCCGGGTAGGGCGAGTAGAACGAGATCGCACCCCACGTCACCTTCTGCAGCCCGCCCCCGCACGACGCTGCTGGAGTCGTCGTCGTGATCGGCTGGAGACCTATGGCCTCGCTGAGTTGCGCCGCCGCGGTCGCCGGATCGGTAGTGAACGGGATGTCGATGAGTTGACCCCCCTCAGAGATATTGACACTCACGCTGTCACCGTCGATCACGATGGACGAAACGTTCGCCCCAGGCTCCGGGGCGGGCGCAGCGTCAACGGTCTCGGCTGGCGTGGGTGTTTCAGTCTGGCCAGCGTCAACTGTCGGAGTCGGAGCCGGGACCCCACACGCGGAGAGAGCGCCGGCCGTCAGACCAACAATCGCCACAACTACCATCAACCGCCGAGGAGTCTTCATCTTCGAACAGTAGTGCCCCACAGGACGACGTGGCTACACAATCGTCGCGCCGAACCACAGGCCCAGCAGGTACGTGACCGCAGCCGCTCCGAAGCCGATGGCGAGTTGGCGCAGGGCGCGCTTGAGCGGGGATGCCCCCGACAGCAGCCCGACGATCGCTCCCGTCGCGAGCAGCGCGAGTCCGAC
>JANOED010000035.1:0-1859 GCA_031413035.1 Leifsonia sp.
GACGTTTCCTATTCCGACGATGGCTCGATTCTCATCCCGTTGGGCGAGTTTGAACTGCAAACCGACAGCTTGGGCAATGTCGATCGCAAGGCCGGCGATCCAGACCCCGCGCCGCACGCGAGGCCCGACCGCACCGCCGACACGAGTTGATCGACGGCATCCGGCCAGACCACTCGCGTCGCGCGACGGCGAGCCCGAGCTCGCCACCCGATCGCTGCGAGAGGCGCGGCGGCGAACACTACGGCCGCCGCTACGGCGAAGGCGAGAACACCGAGCAGGGCATAGACCGTCGCGCCGCCAGCGAGGCCCAACAGGGATGCCACGGCAACTACCACTGCCGGGCTGACCCGTTCGAGTCCTGCCTGAACAAGGCGCTCACGCAAGCGCGCGGTGACTACGCCGCCCGCGCCGCTTCGCGCCGACCCGCGCGGCCACACCCACGGCGAGACACTCAGGATCACCCCGGCCCCGAGCAGCACCCCGAGTGCAATGGTCATCCCATGCCCCCGAGCACGAGTGCAGGGTCGAGCCCCGCGAGCGCGAACTTACCCGTGCGCGCCGGATACCCGCCGGTGTGTTCGAGCACCCCCTGCGACAACGCAAAAATCGGGCTCGCCTCGATCACTCCGGCCGTCACCTGCCCGCTCGGCGCGACAATCTCGACGACCCGGCGGTGCCCGCCACGGCCCAACTCGCAGTGCACAACGAGATCAATGCACGACGCAACGGTCGGCACGACGAATGCCGAGTCGATGTTGCGGCCCGCGAGCAGCGGCAAGGTCGACAGCTTCACGAGGGCGTCGCGGGCGCTGTTGGCGTGGATGCTCGACATGCCAGGCAGCCCGCTGTTGAGCGCGATGAGGAGGTCGAGGGCTTCGGCTTCGCGCACCTCCCCCACCACGAGGCGGTCGGGGCGCATCCTGAGTGCCTCTTTCACGAGGCGGCGCAGGGTGATCTCGCCTGTTCCCTCAAGACTCGGTTGGCGGCACTGGAGCCCGACAATATCGCGTCCGGCGAGAGCCAGCTCAAAGGTCTCCTCGACGGTGACGACCCTGTCGGAGGGGCGACCCGAGGCGAGCAGCGCCCCGAGCATTGTGGTCTTGCCGCTTTGGGTCGCACCCGACACGAGGATGTTCTGGTTCGCCAGCACGCACATGCGCAGAAACTCGGCGGCCTGCTGGCTCAGACTGCCGAGGCCGACCAGCGCAGACAGGTCGCGCACGCGTTTGCTGAACTTGCGCACGTTGACCGCCCAGTGCCGCCTGGTCACATCAGGGATCACGACGTGCAGCCGCGATCCGTCGGGTAGCGAGGCGTCGACGAAGGGCGAACTGAGATCGACGCGGCGGCCCGAGCTTTGCAGCATGCGCTCGACCAGGTCGCGAACCTCTGCTTCGGTGAGGCGGATGCCCGTCAGCTCGCTCACGCCGCCACGCGCAACGAACACGGCATCGGGCGCGTTGAGCCAGAGTTCCTCGATGTCGGGATCGTCGAGCAGGGGTTGGAGCGCGCCGAAACCGGTCAGCGTCGCGAGAACCCGCGCCGCGGCATCCGCCTCGTCGGTCAGCAGTGGAACGGACCCGCCGAGCGCGCGCTCGGAGTAACGGCGCACCTCGTCGCGCACGTAGTGGGCGGCAAGCTCGGGATCAAGCTCAATGCCCTCGCGGCGAACTCGCTCGCGCACGCCCTCGGCGATGGTCTCGAGGGCAGCCGTCATGCTCACATTGTCGGGAGCGCGAGTGAGGGCACGACGAAGTTGTCCACACCCGCGTGGTTAGCCGGTGAGCGGGTAGTTCCTAGCGTCCACCCTGACGCGGCTCAGCCGACTCACCGCTGAGGCTCGTGAATGCTGTGAACGC
>JANOED010000036.1:0-3634 GCA_031413035.1 Leifsonia sp.
CATGCGGCTGACTCGGTCGCCGTTCAGTCTTCCGCGCAGCCTCAAGCCCGGCGGCGTCTATGTGACGGTCGGCGCCACCACGTCGAGCCTTCTCGCGCTAGCCGTCTGGGGTCCCCTCATCAGTCGCATCACGGGCAAGCGGATCAGGATGCTTTACCTCAAGACGAACGAGAGCACTGAGACGGTGGCATCCCTGGCCGAATCAGGCGTGCTGAAACCTCGCATCGACGAGGAGTTTCCGCTGGCCGACACCCCGCTCGCGCTCGCGCGGTTCGGGGCGGCGGAGCATCGCGGCAAGATCGTCATCGTGCAGGAGTAGGGGCGAGCAATGAAGGTGACAACTGCGCGACCGCCACGCACGGTACCTCCGACTTGACGACGGTGCGCTGAGCGAACTCCCGCGTCGACGACGAGTCAGACCAGCTCCACCGGAGCCCCATAGGCCGCCACCGCCTCGTCTGCCGTCAGCAGCACGATCCCTTCCTCCCGGGCCTGCGCGATCTGAATACGGTCGAACGGGTCTTTGTGTAGCGGCGGAAGGGTGCTGACGGCGAGAGCGTGCTCGCTCGTGATGGGTAGCTCGCGGGCGCCATTCGTGATCAGTCCGCGGCGCAGGAGCCGGGCATCCACCGCGAAGTCTGGCCGACCTAGCGTCGACTTGATGGTGATCTCCCAGATCGCGGCCGAACTGAACAGGAACTCGTGCGACTCATCGGTCAGCAGCTCACGGGCTGTGTCACTCAACCGCTCGGAGTCAGCCGCCGCCCAGAGAATGAGCTGCGTGTCGAGCAGATAGATCACGCGGATGCCGCGGGGGCCGCGCCCTCGAACTGCGCCGCAATCTCGCTCTCGCCCATGCGGTCGAAGTCATCCGGGATGCTCACCCGACCCTTGAGGAACCCCACGAGGCTGCGTGGTCGGCCCGGGTCCACGTCGAGCGGCACCAGCCGTGCCACGGGCGACCCGGCCTTGGCGATCACCACGGATTCACCCTCGGCAACGTCGTCGACGAGGCGCGAAAAGTGCGTCTTGGCGTCGTGGATGTTGACTGACCTCATGGGTCAAGGATAGTGGACTAAGTGAGCTTAGTCCATAGACCAGACTCTGAGTTGTGGACAGCGCCTATGTGCAAGCCCCTACCCACAGCCCGTCGCGTGCCCGAGTCATAGCGACGTACAGTTCCCGGCGTTGGAGAGCTTCACCCTCGTTCGCCGAATTCGAACCTGACAGCAACCCGGGCGCCACACGACCAATCGCGACCTGCTTGAACTCAAGTCCCTTGGCGCGCTTCACGGTACCAAGTTTCACTGCGTTGATGGGGCGGCCCGCATAGTCGTCGAGCTTGACGAACGGAATTCCGGCACCCTGGAGAGCCGCCGCGAGCTCGTTCACTTTGTAGGTCTCCAGGCACAGCACGCCGATATCCCCGATCGGGGTGTCCAATGATCGAATGTGAGCAATGAGTGCGCGATCGTGGTCCCCCCTGCCGGCGAACCGCAACGACTGTGGGGGAGGCCCGGATCGCACAATGTCGGTGACCCGGTCTCCAGCCTGCACCGACCCCTCAAGGTCGGCGAACTCATCGTCAGCAACCAGGGCCCCCGCAAACTCAAAAATCTCTCGCGTGTTGCGATAGTTGGTGTTCATCACCACACCGCGACCGGAGATCGAGATACCCGCTTCGGCCAACGTGAACCCGCCAGGGTAGATCGACTGCTGACCATCCCCAATGAGGGTCATGCTGTCCGGGCGATCTCCGACGAGCAGGTGGAGCATCCGCACCATCGCGCAAGTGAGATCCTGGGCCTCATCGACGATCACGGCGCGGTACTCGCTCTCGGGATTGGCGCGCAGTGATGCCTCGGCCCTAAGGATCACGTCATCGAAATCATCGACACCGGCGGCGTGGAGGTTGGCCTCGTAGGCGCAGAACAGTCGCCACACCGCCCGGCGCTGCTCAATACCAAGGGGCCGTCGTCGGCCCGTTCGTGCGAGGTCTGCGTACTGTTCGAAACTGCTGAGACCCCGCCCCTTGATTACCTTGCTGAGCTCATCACTCCAGTAGCGCTTGTTCGGCTCCGATGCGGCGAGGGCGGTGTTGACGCCCTGAGACAGCCATGCGGCAGCGAAAGCTCGATCAACCGCCGGCGGGTCGATTGACACCGGGATGCCACGGCTCTTCAGTAGGCGCAGCGCGAAACCATGCACGCTCGAGAACTCCACGTTGTGTGTCACCTCAGGAGCGAGTCGGGCGAGGAGGCTGGACAACACCAATGGCAGGGTCTTGACGAACGTGGTCACGAGCACTCGCCCACCTGAGCCGCGGGCGATGTAGGCGGCGCGGTGCAACCCGACGACGGTCTTGCCGGTTCCTGCTGCACCGCGGATGCGCGCTGGGCCACTAAAGGTGCGGCGCACAAGTTTCGCTTGATCGGGATGGAGGAACGCCATCCACTCCTCGATAGGAGCGGCAAGAAGCCCGGCCAAGAGAACGTCGCTGACCTCCTCGACAGAAAGCAGAGGTTCGGGAATGGTCGTCTCCGATAGGGCAGGAGTGGGCAGGCTCAGGTCGTGAGGAGCATGGGTGTGACTTACCGCCGGGAAGTGGGCGAGAGCAACCGCGATAACTAGATCGACCTGTGTGGGGGTGAGTCGCATCCCGTGTGAGTTGATGAACTTTGCCGCCTGCTTTTCGCCAACAACGGTCACCGAACCCACCGGGGTAGGTGGCATGGCGCGATTGGCGAGGATTACGACGACGCGCACCTCGCCAGGTGCGAGGCCGATGTCGGTCATCGCGTCCTCGACTCCGTCGCCGACCTGCGCAAGACTCTCCAGATCGTCGGTGACATCTTCCTGACCCCGCCAAATCCTTCCTCCGGCGATCTCCACCTCAGCCCATGCTTTCGTGTCGACGATGAAGAGACCACCGGGACCGACAACCACGTGATCAATCTGGGCAGTTCGGGAACCTGGCCACTTTCGATCATGAAGGAATACGTAGCCCGCTGCGTCGAGCGGAGACAGACTCCCCGCCACCTGACGCTCCGTTACGTGCGCAATCATGAATCGTTCGGCACGCGCTCGTGACAGCGCAGACATGCGGTCGTACTCGTCAGCGTGAGCTCGCAGACGCTGCGCCTCGTCGGCCGCGGATTGCCCAGCTGCGCCCATGATGTTCCCCCCATGTGGCCGACGCGAAGAGCCCGGCACACCCCCACCCCTAGTTTGACGAACAGAACTCAAGAATAGGAACCGTCGCACTGCCGCCAGTTGTGGGGGTATCTAACTAATCCGCGCCCGAATCCGCCATGCCGCGAGAATCGTGAACACCACCGCACACCCGACCAGGATCGCAATGACCACCGGGATTGTGACCTCCCAATCGCCCACAAACGCCGTGATCCCGTAGTAGGCGCTGAGCGCGTCGATCGCCTCCTGCTGTCCTCCGACGAGTGTCGAGAGGGTGTCGGCGGTGAGCTCGGTTCGCATGAGCATCGCAGACTGGGCGAATGGGAGGGCGTTGACGATGTTGCGGACGATCTCCGGGAACAGGCCGACCGCGATGAACGCCCCTGCAAGGAAGCCGTTCACCGTTCCGACGACAGTGGCGAGCCCAGAGAACGCTCCGGTC
>JANOED010000037.1:0-2511 GCA_031413035.1 Leifsonia sp.
ACCACGTCCTGTTGCTCTGGACCACGATCAGCCCTCACTCTCGGTCGGTGTTGGAGTGGGTGTGGGTGTTGGTGTTGGTGTTTCAGTTGGCTTTGGATCCGAGGTCGGGTCTTGTGGCGTGCTCGTCTCGGGGTCTTGCCCTTCTCCCCCAAATCGCGCTGTCCATCGCTCAGCAGATATGAACAACACCACCGACCACTGGTTGCCGCCTTGGAGTTGCTGAACTGGCGCTCCACCAAAGCCGTCAAGCTTGGCGAGTCCGTCGACCCACGCCTTCACATCCGTTTGGGATCCAGTTACTCCAGTCAGAACCATCGACGCAACCCGGGGGGCCTCTAGCGGACCACTCGGGAGCTGACCATCGGTTACTGCGGTCTGGGCCTCGAAGTCGATCCCGGTGATCGTTATGCTCTCAGGCGTCGCCGCAAGCACGTCGCCAATGAGGTCAGCGAGATCGATCTCAGCGATTGTGGTGAACTGTTGGGCGGACTTTGTTGCACTGATCAGCCCTGCAACTTTCTGTCCGCCACCGAAGGCTTGCTGCTCAACGAGGATCTCCTCAGCTCGGGCCTGTGCTGTGGCTAGGTTGCCTGCGGCCGCGTTGGCAAGATAGGCAGCGCCGAGAGTGGCAGCGCCAACTACGACGAAGACCAGGATCGTGAGCAGTATTGCCAGTCGACGCTGGGTCGCCGCATTCTCTGCGAGCTTGATTTCTTCGGGAAGGAGGTTGACTCCGACGTATCCAGAACGCCCAGTGGAGGCTTTGCTCTCGCGGCTCACTTTCGTGCTCCCAGCGCAAGACCGAGCGCAACAGCCATTGGCTCCCAGTCTTTTACGCGAGACTTTGCAAGCCCGCGTTTCTGATCCATAGTCGCCACGGCGTCGACAAAGCGAACCTCAAGTTTAGTGAACTCGCCCAGCCCGACCGACAGACCCTTCAACCGCGAACCGCCGCCGCTCAGCACGATTCCGGCCGGCTGTCGGGTCGGGTTGTTCGAGACGTAATACTGCAGGGTGGCCCGGATGCTGGTTAGCAGTTCTCCGGCGACTTGGTTGATAGTCTCGGCGGCCGCGGTCTGGTCTGCGCTGGCACCAACGGGAATCTGTTGGAACCCCATGTCGCGCTTCAGCGCCTCGGCTGATGTCTCAGACGATGCCATGCGCCGCGCAAGTGCACGCGTTATGTCGTCACCGCCGATGGGCACGAGGCGAACAAAGTCGGGTGTTCCATCGACCGAGATCACTACGTTGGTCGTGCCTGCCCCAATATCGACAAAGGCGATCACCCCACGATTAGACGTGGCTCGCTGCTGAACTCGGGCCAATGCGAAGGCGACGAGATCGACGCCGATCGGAATCAGACCGGCGGCGCGGGTGGCGTTTACCAGTGCGAGTACCGACGACTTTGGCGCCGCGACGAGAAGCCCGGTGACTACTGGTCCACTTGTTCCGACCGATTCACCGAGCGGCACGAAGTCCATCACCGCCTCCGCTGCCGGCATTGGCAAGATGTCTTGCACGTGATACTGCAAAGACTGCTTGAGTTGCTGTGGGTTCATCCTGGGCAATTCGACGTCGCGAGCGAAAACCCGCGCACTGCCCACCCCGAGCATGACGTTCTTGCTCGAGAACTTCTCGTTCTTCCACAGTTGCTTCAGGGCGATCGTCAGCCCACTAGCATCGGTCACTTCGCCGGCCCGAGCGACGCCCATCAAGGGCACCTCTGCGAACCGCATGACACGTGCTTTCTCGGTTGATGCGTTCTGGACTTCGACCGCACGCAGAGAACTCGCGCCGATATCTAACCCGACAACGGTAAGTGCCATTGCATTTCCCCCTTTTGGCTGATCACGCGAGCCCAACCAAAGTTAGGTACGACTGTGACAGCACTTCCCCCGCGCAGATCCCGACCCATGCACCGGACAGCATCCACGGCCCAAACGGTATGTCGGTCTTGCGACCGGCGCGATGTGTGAGCACTAAAACGATACCGAACACTCCGCCCAACAGGAATGCCGCGAATCCCCCCACTGCGAGGGTGCCCCAACCTATCCACCCGAGGATCAGCCCAATGACTCCGGCGAGCTTGACGTCGCCAAACCCCATGCCCTTGGGGTAGATCAGGATCATGACGAAGTAGGCCAAGAACAGGGTCACCCCGCCAGCCAGCGCCCGCAGCAACGCCCACCAATCCCCGGTGAGTGCCGACGCGATAGCCAGAAGTGCGACGACCACGAGATACGACGGCAGCACAATCGCGTTGGGTAGGCGCCGAGTGTCTAAGTCGATGAGCCCAAGCGCCACCGTGATGGCCGCGAAATAGAGCAACACCGGCACTAGGGCCAGCGAGAACAGCCCGAGTATGCCCCCGACTACTACGCCAGCAAACGCCAGGCCGGTGCCGAGCTCCACGAGTGGGTAGCGAATCGAGATCGGCTCACTGCACGACCGACACCTGCCGCGCAGCAGGAGCCAGGAGATGACAGGGATGTTGTCGTACGCCTTGATGGG
>JANOED010000038.1:0-2541 GCA_031413035.1 Leifsonia sp.
CCAAAGTGTCATGCGGCCGCGCTTCCGCGTGCTGTCAGCACACGGCGGAACAGCTCGGCCTGGTACCGGTGACCCAGAGTCCCGCGCAAGTCTTGCCGGTCATCCGCGGTCCGAGGGTTGCGGGGTCAGGCAGCCCGGCCGCGACCACATCGCGGGGAGCGACCATGACGGGTCCGCCGGCCGATCGCACCTTCAACGGCTCGGTCTTGTCGAGGCCGAGCTGGTGCAGCGTCTTCAGGATGCCGATGAACTCTTCACCGAGCCCGTACTTGAAGGTGACCCGCTTGGCGTCAACCCAGCGCGGCATCAGCAGCACTTCTTCGTGTTCGACATTGACGCACTCGACCGGCCCGATGCCGTCCGGGAAGTCGAAGACCTCGGGCTCTGAGAACGGGGGGGTGGTGTACCACCCGCGATCCTTCTCCCAGATGACGGGAGGGTTCAGGCACTCTTCGATGGTTGTCCAAATCGAGAAGCTCGGGGCGAAGATCTCATTCCCGGCCTCATCGCGCACCACGAGGTTGGCGCCGTCGCGGGTACCCAGCTCGTCGATCTCGGTGAACAGATGGTCGGCCGCGTAGCGCGCGAAGACGTCACTGAGCCCGGGCTCGACGCCCATGCCCACTAGCGCGAGTCGACCTGCCTTCTCCCAGTCGGGCGCCTGCGCGAACTGGTCGTCGCCGAGCTTGACCCCGGTCTTCGAGTGCGGCTCGGTCGGATGCGGCTCGCTCAGACTCATTGCCATGTCGAGGTAGTCGGCCCCGGCGGCAAGCGCCCCGGCGAAGATCGTCGGCACGAACTTGGGCTCCACTGCATTCATGACATGCGTCGCACCGTGCTCCCTCGCGACGGATGCCACGCTCTCCGGGTCGCTCGCATCGATCGCTGCTGGCACGAACCTCGCACCCTGATCGCCGTGCTTGGCATTGATCCACGCAATGGTGCGCTCGGCGCGGGACTTGTCGTAGTCGCTCACGATCATGGTCTCGAAGAAATCGCGCCGAGCTGCGATTTTGGCTATTGCGTCACCGACGCCGCCGGCGCCGACCAGGAGGATTCTCATGGCTCGACGCTAGCGCGCTGACCGCAACCCCGCTAGGAGCAGGCCAATCGCTGTGGGTAAGTGCTTGCGCGGCTCCGCTAGGTGCTCCACTCAGAGCGTGGTGCGCGTAGCGATCACCTGCGAAAGCCAGCGCGCGCTGTCTTTGACAATGCGCTCCTGCGTCTCGTAGTCGACCCGCACGATGCCGAACCGCTTGGTGTAGCCGTAGCCCCATTCGAAGTTGTCGAGGAACGACCAGACGAGGTATCCCCGGAGATCTACCCCCCGGGCCATTGCGCGGTGGGCTGCGGTGAAATGGCGGTTCAGGTAGTCAACCCTGGCGGCATCCGGAACTGAGCCGTCGATCACCGTGTCGGGGAAGGCTGCACCGTTCTCGGTGATCATGAGCGGCATCCCGGGGAATTGAGTTGAGAGTCCCACCAGCAGCTCTTCGAGTCCGTCGGGGGCGATGTTCCACCCCATGTCGGTGTACGGCCCGGGCTGCTCGAGAAACTCGACGCCGCGGCTGCCCGGCCACGGAGAACCTGCTGCGCTCTTGTGACCGTCGGCGTGACTACGCTCGCTCACTCCATCCCACATGCGCACCGTGACAGTGGAGTAGTAGTTGACGCCGAGAAAGTCCAACGGCTGCTGAATCGTCTCGAGGTCGCCGGCCTTGACGAACGACCAGTCGGTGACCTCGGCAGTGTCTTCGAGCAGGTCGACCGGGTATGCCCCGCGAAGCATCGGGCCGGTGAATGCGCGGTTGGCCAGCGCATCGACTCGTCGGATCGCCTCGGGCGAAGTCTCAAAGTCACCGCGCGCGACATGGAAGTTGAGCGTGACAGAGACATCTGCATTGTTGGAGATTCCACGGCGAAGCTCGGTAACCGCAAGCCCGTGGGCCAGATTCAGGTGGTGCACGGCCGTGAGGGCTTCTACATCGTTGGCGCGCCCGGGCGCGTGCGCTCCCGAGCCGTAACCGAGATAGGCCGAGCACCAGGGCTCGTTGAGGGTAGTCCAGGCGTGCATCCGGTCACCGAGCGCGTCGGCCATGATTCCCGCGTAGTCGGCAAACCGCAGGGCGGTGTCGCGGTTGACCCAGCCTCCAGCATCTTCGAGGGCCTGCGGAAGATCCCAGTGATACAGGGTTGCGATCGGGCGGATGCCACGCTCAAGGAGCCCATCGACGAGCCGCGAGTAGAACGCCACCCCTCTCGGTTCGACCGCACCGCTGCCGGTGGGTTGGATCCGCGGCCACGCGATCGAGAATCGGTACGCCTCAAGGCCAAGCTCAGCCATCAGGTCGAGGTCAGACTCCCAGCGGTGATAGTGATCGTCGGCCACGTCGCCGGTATCGCCGTTGGATGTGAGGCCAGAAGTGTGGCTGTAGGTATCCCAGATCGATGCTCCGCGGCCATCCTCGGTCGCGGCGCCCTCGATCTGATACGAGGCGGTCGCCGAGCCGATGAGGAATTCGGGTGGAAACTCGAGCCCGT
>JANOED010000039.1:0-19652 GCA_031413035.1 Leifsonia sp.
GAAGACCTGGGAGGGGTTCGCCGGGTCTGTCGCTGCCGCAATGATCGCGGGTGTGCTGCTTGCAATCTTCATGCTCGGCCAACCCTGGTGGGTCGGAATCATCCTTGCGGCAACGATCGTCGCGACGGCCACGACCGGTGACCTCGCCGAGTCGCTCATCAAGCGCGACTTGGGCATCAAAGACATCAGTACGTGGCTACCGGGCCACGGCGGCTTCCTCGACCGGGTCGATTCGTCGCTACTCTCCGCAGCCGCGGCGTACGCACTGTTCCTCGTCTTCGCGTGAGGCACGCCGCGTCCTCACCAAGGACGCAGGCAACGTGCGGCAAGATGGATGCGTGAGTACAACGTTTCCGCGCAGCCGCAAGTCTGTCCAGGGCTACAAGGTCGATGAGGTCGAGGACTTTCTTGAGGAGGCCCGCAGGGCCTACACCGCCGATCGGGGCGAACTCGGGGTGGTCACGGCAACGAGCATCCGACGCACCGCGTTCTCGATGCAGAAAGGCGGGTACTCCACCGGCGCTGTTGACGCAGCCCTCGAGCGTCTCGAAGATGCGTTTGCCGCACGCGAGCGCGAGCGAGCGCTCGCTACGACCGGCGAGGCCGCCTGGTACGGTCAGGCTCGCAGCACCGCCCAGCAGATTATCGACCGCCTCGCTCGGCCGGAAGGACACAAGTTTAAGCGGGTGGGCCCGTTCACGACCGGATACCACCCGAAAGATGTCGACGCGTTCACGACCCGACTGAGTGGCTACTTCTTGAAAGGCAAGCCACTGAGCATCGAGCAGGTACGCACGGTCGTGTTTCGTTCCAAGGCCGGTGGCTACAACGAGCAGCAGGTTGATCTGGTGCTCGATACCGTCATCGACGTCATGTTGGCAGTTCGCTGACCAGAATCCTGCGCGACGGCGCCCCTTGTGAGGCCTTTGACAGGCGCTTGGGCTAAAATCGAGCAATTGTGGGGATCAGTTTGCGCACTACCGAACTCCGCGCCCAGCGCAAGAGCGAGGGCGGGGATGTTTCGGGGCGCCATGTTCGCGCACCCTGGTCTCTTCCCGTGTTCGCTAGTTTTGTGACGTTTGCCTTCATCGCGGTCACGCTTGCACCCCCACCGACGACATCAACGTTTGCCGCCGTCGCCCCGGCGGGTTCCACCGAACCTCTGCAGTCCGTGGCCTCTGGGGGCGACTACGTGATCCGCGATGAGCGCGACGGCTTCAGTGTGTCTACAGTTCGCGTTGCTCCCACAGCCCCGGGGGTGGGGGTTCCCGATGCGGGCACAGCTCAGGCGATCGCCTATGAGATGGTTCTTGCGCTCGGCTGGGATCAGACCGAGTTCAGCTGTCTGGTTGCCCTCTGGGAGCGTGAGTCGAACTGGAATGCCTTCGCGCACAACTCCTCCAGCGGAGCCTATGGCATTCCGCAGTCCCTGCCAGGCGAGAAGATGGCGTCGGCGGGAGCCGACTGGGCGACCAACCCGGCGACGCAAATAACCTGGGGCCTCGGTTACATCGCTGCCCGCTACACGACGCCCTGCGGCGCATGGGCGCACTCCGAAAGCGTCGGTTGGTACTAAGCGCTCATACACTGGAGCCATGCCTCGTTCGAATCGTCCCCGCGGGCGGCGTTCGACTTCGGATGACGCGGCCGAGGTAGACCTGAGCCGCGCCCTCCTCGGGCGAATGCACACCGAGCAACGTCGTGACGGGCTGTGGAACGTTCAGAGCCTCGCGGCATCCAACTCGGTGAAGTCGTATCTCTGTCCGGGTTGCGCCCTGGAGATCACGCCCGGCCTCGCCCATACCGTCGCGTGGCGCGCCGATGGGCTTATGGGCGAAGCCGACGACCTTGCCGGTCGGCGCCACTGGCATACGCACTGCTGGAAGATTCGGCTGTGACGGCGCACGAGATTCGGGGAGGGACAGTGCTGCCCGCCCGCCGCGAAGACGTAGAGCTGCACACGATTGACGGGCTAACTCTCGTCGGCGAACTGTCGCTTCCCGAGTCGGCTGAGCCGGTCGCCACGATCGTCGCGCTGCATCCGTTGCCCACAGCGGGCGGGTTCATGGACTCGCACGTCATCCGCAAGGCGGCCGCTCGTCTGCCGGCACTGGCTGACATTGCAGTGTTGCGGTTCAACTTCCGCAGCGTCTCGTCACCACGAGGCGCGTCAGAGGGCGAGTTTGGACACGGAATCGACGAGGAACATGATCTCGCCGCGGCCATGGCGCTCGTGGCCGAACGACAGTTGCCCGTTCCGTGGATCGTGGGCTGGTCGTTTGGTACCGAGGTTGCGCTCAAGTGGGGGCTGCGGCATCCCGTTGAGGGTGCGATTTTGCTCTCCCCGCCGCTGCATCGCACGACGCCCGCTGAGCTGGCCGCCTGGGCTGGCAGTGGGAAGCGGCTCGTCGCGGTGATACCCGAGTTCGATGACTACCTGCGTCCCGCTGAGGCAGCCCAGCGTTTTGCGGTGGTTCCCGAGGCTGAGCTTGTCGCGGTCGAGGGGGGCAAGCACCTGTGGGTCGGCGAGGAGCAGACCTATCGGGTTCTCACCGAGATCGTCGCGCGTCTCAACCCGGGCGTGCTGCCGCTGCCGCGCACCTGGGACTAGACCGAGCAGCCAGGCCCTAGAGCTCTTCCTGCCGTGGCACGACGACCTGGTCGATAACCATCAAGATGGCGGCGGCAACCGGGATTGCAATAAGCGCCCCCAGAATGCCCAGCAGGGTTCCACCCGCGAGGGCGGCGATGACGACGACCGCGCCCGGAACCTTGACTGCCTTCGCCATAATCCGAGGGTTGAGCACGTAGGCCTCGACCTGCATGTAGACGAGGTAATAGATACCGACCGCGATGACTGAGGGCGCCCCGTCAAACAGGAGAACTATCAGGGTGATCACGATTGAGCCCGAGATCGTTCCCACCAGTGGAATCAGCGAGCCGAGGAAGGCGATGAACGCAAGTAGCGCCGAGTAGGTGATCGGCAGCCCGAACAACGGAAACACGATGGTGAGGAAGATGAAGGAGAGAACGCCGTTGACAAGTGCAAGCAAGAACTGACCGCTCACGAACCGGCCAACCGCGACACTGGTCTGCTCGGCGAGATCGATGAACTTCGCGCGGCGCGACGCCGGCACAAGTCGATACATCCCGCGTTTGATATTGGTAAGTGATGCGACGAAGTAAATCATGAGGATGATCACGATGACTGCTCCGGTAACTCCGGTAGCAATCCCGATGCCCACGGTAAGCACACCACCGCCGATGCTCGTCACATCAAGGGTGCGGGCCCACTCCGTAATGCCGTCGAGAATCTCATCGACGGTGAGCCAAGGGAGGGTCTGCTCGATCCAGGTGCGCACCGTGCCGTCGGAGAACGCCTGAACGAGTCGGGGAATGGTATCGATGACGTTGTTGGTCTGCGCGATGATCACCGGGATAATCGCCAACACGAGCCCGGCGAAGACAGCGACCGCTCCGACCAACACGGTCACTATCGCGATCGGGCGCGGGAACTTCCTGCGCTCGAGCCAGCTGATGACCGGATCAAGCCCAAGCGCAAGGAACAGCGCGGCGCCAACATAAGTGAGGATTGTCGCGAGTGAACCGATAGTGGCACCAATCGCGACCGCGACGATAACCCCTAGGCCACCAAGGAGTCCTACTCGAAACGAGTTCTGGATTTTCACTTGTCTGATACCGCCTTTTCTGCCTCTTGGAGAACTCCACGAAGACTCTCGAAGTAGCCAGCAACTGCCTGACGTTCGAGCCTGATCTTGACGAGGCGCTCCTCGGCATCCTTGACGAGTTGCGCGCTTCGCGTTTCGGCCTCGGCGACAATCGACTTCGATCGAGACTCCGCGTTCTCAAGCACCTGACGGGCCTGCGACTCGGCTGAATCGCGCAGTGCCTTTGCCTGTGCTTTGAGGGTGGATTCAAGCGATTCGGCCTCGGCCCGCTTCTCTGCCGCAAGCTTAACGGCTTCGGCGAGCTGTGCCTGCGCTTCCTCGAGGTAGTGCTGGGTTTCTGCCGTGGCGTCTTGGTGTCGCGCGAGCAGCTCCCGCTCAGCGTTGTCTTTTCGGGACTTCAGTTTGAGTTCGAGCGCGTTGCGAGCTTCCTCCGCCTCTTGCTCCAGGGTTGTCCGCAGCTCATCCGTCTGGTGAGCGACGGATGCCCGCACGGTTTCGGTCTCGCTGGCCAGCTGAGCTCGTTGCCGTGCAATGTCTCGGCTCACATCGCTGCGCTGCTTCTCGACCTCGCGCGCGAGGTCGGCCCGCGTAGTAGTCACTTCGTTTTCGAGCGCCGCGCGCTGTTCGGCGATCTCGGCGTTCAGTTCGGCCCGCTTGTGAGCAGCTTCGGCGTTGAGGGCCGACTGAGCCTCTGCGGTCTGCGCCGCGATATCGTTTCGGGCAGCAATCGTCTCGGCTTCAAGCTCGGCACGCGCGGCGGCGGTTTCGGCTTCGAGCGCCGCACGGGTCGACTCCGCTTCGGCCCTCAGTGCTGCGTAGGCAGCCTCAGTGTCGGCCTGCTGCTTTGCCCGCGCGGCCTCGGTCTCGTTGCGTAGATTCTCCGCAGCAATGGCGGTCTCATTCGCCAGCTTCTCTTGGGCGCTCGCGGTCTCAAGTTCGAGCCTCTCGCGGGCCGCTGAGATCTCCGCCTCGAGCTGTGCCCGACCCGTGTCGAGTTCACGGGCCAAATCAGTTCTGCCCTGTTCGAGATCATGCGCGAGCTCTGTGCGAAGTCGCGTGTTCTCGTTCTCGAAGTTAGCGCGCCCTAGCTCCGTTGTGCGGGCCATCTCTGCTGCGGCCTCGCGCGCGTCGGCCAACTCGCGAGTTGCAGTGAGCTTCAGCTCAGCTACTTCGTGCTCGGTCTTGGCAAGCTGCGCGGCGGCGTCGTGATTCTCAGCGGCAAGCCTCACGGCTTCGGCCAGTTGCGCCTGCGCCTCCTCAAGGTAGCGCTGGGTTTCGACTGTCGCCTCGTGGTTGCGGGCCAGCAGCTCGCGCTCCGCCTCATCCCTGCGGGTCGTCAGCTCAAACTCGAGCGCGTTGCGAGCCTCCTCCGCCTCCTGCTCGAGGGTTGCCCGCATCTCGTCGGCTTGACTCGCAAGAGATGTGCGCACGGACTCGGTCTCACTGGCCAGCTGGGCCCGTTGCCGGGCGATGTCCCGACTCAGGTCTTTGCGCTGCTTCTCGACGTCACTCGCGAGTTCGGCCCGTGTAGTAGTCACCTCGTCCTCAAGTGCCGCGCGCTGCTCGGTGATCTCGGCGTTCAGTTCGGCGCGCTTCTGCGCGGCTTCGGCGTTGAGGGCCGACTGGGCCTGCGCGGTCTGCGCGGCAAGGTCATTTCGCGCAGCAATCGTCTCGGCTTCAAGCTCGGCACGCGCGGCAGCGGTTTCCGCTTCGAGCGCCGCACGGGTCGACTCGGCTTCGGCCCTCAGTGCCGCATACGCAGCGTCGGTGTCGGCCTGCTGCTTTGCCCGTGCCGCCTCGGTCTCGTTGCGCAGCTTCTCCTCGGCCGCCGCGGTTCGATTCGCGAGCTTCTCCTTGGCCGCGGCTGTATCGAGCGCGAGCTTCTCCCGGCCCGCCGAGATCTCAGCCGCAAGCTGTGCCCGGCCAGCCTCAAGCTCACGAGCTAGATCGGTTCTGCCCTGCTCGATGTCGTGGGCCAGTTCAGCGTGAAGTCGTGTGTTCTCGTTCTCAAAGTTGGCGCGACCCAGCTCGACGTCACGGGCCAGCTGCGCTCCGGCCTCCTGCGCCCCGGCCTCCTGCGCCTCGGCCACCTCTCGTGTCGCGGTGAGCTTCAGCTCGGCCGCCTCGTGCTCGGCAGCGGCAAGCAGGGCAGCAGTCTCGCGGTTCGCGGTGGCGCGGGCCTCAGCGACCTCGGTGGCTACCGTCGCGCGGATCGCCCCTGCTTCGCGCTGGGCATCTTCTAGGGTTATCTGGGCCTGCGCGTGGGCTCCAGCGATGAGCTCGTTGGCCTCATGCGTCGCCTCGGCGACCAGCTTCGTTGTGCGGGCGGTCGCGTCATCCGTAAGCTTCTGTGCTGCCGAGGCTGCCCCTGACCGCAGCTCCTCGGTCTCTTTGAGGGCGCTCGACCGCAGTTCAGCTGCGTCGATGTCTGCTTGGGCGATGAGTCGGGTGGATTGCTCTTCGGCAACGCGGAGCATGTTCTCGAGTTTCGTACCGACGCCCGCGTACGTGGGCCTCCCGGTTTCATCGAGTTCGGCCTGGAGATCCTCGTTGACGGCCAGCAGACGAGCAACCTCCTTGGCCGATTCAGTGCGTTCGGCGGTGGCGCGAGCCAGCTCAGCGCGCAACTGCTGTATCGCCCTATCGACGTCGTCTTTCCTATATCCCCGCATCTCGGTTCCGAAATCGGTGTCGTCGGCAGCCATGACGTCTCCTTGGCTCAGGTGGGGGGCTGTCAGAAGTTTAGCGCGGTCATTCCCAGTGCATTCCCAGTGCCACAGTTAGGTCTGCTCAGCAAGGGTTCGGTAGTCTTTAATGTCTTTGTTGTTGCCATTCCCGAGTTCTTTCGGGAGCCCCTCTACCTCGCCCCCTAGCGCGAGAGCCCGTCTCTGCGGCGGAGGGTGCCCATGACACTTGGTGTTGGGCCGGGCAGCACGAAAGGAGTAATTCGTGCGACTTGTTCTCGCAATTGTTAGTTTCGTCGTGGCCGCGGCAATGATTGGCGCAGGCATAGCACAGCGCACCATATTTGCGACGCCCGACAAGATCTTGGTTACCGCCGAGTTGACAGCAGACGCGCCCATTGCTGTCATCGACGGCGCGACTTTGAACGCGTTCGAGGGCAATCAAACCCTGACGCTGGAAGGGTCGGGTGATCTCTTTGCTGGATACGGTCGAACCTCCGATGTGCTCGCATGGATCGGGGATGCTTCGTACACGACGCTCACCATTGATGAGGAGACCGGCGAGCTCATGGGCACACTCGTGCGCGGATCTGAGAGCGAGGTCCCGAACCCCAACGGGTCCGATCTCTGGCTGGACGACTTCGTTAAGACGGACACCCTGTCAATGACAGTGAAGGTGCCCGAGACGGTGTCGATCATCATCGCCACTGACGGTATCGAGCCAGCACCTTCGTCTATTGGTCTCGCGTGGCCGGTCGATAATTCGACGCCGTGGGCTGGGCCCCTCATCGTGGTCGGTGCTGTCGTGCTGATCATTGGCCTCGTGTTTCTCGCGTGGGCGATCAGTTACATGCGCTCGCCTGGTGGACCTCGACGCAAGATGCCCAAGGTTCCCCGCAAGCCGGTGTACAAGCCGAAGCGCAAACCGGTCGAGGCCACGGCAAGCGGTAGACGTCGTGGGATGATCGCTGTCCCGATCGTGCTCGTTGGGGCGCTCGCGCTGACTGGCTGCAGCCCCGAGTACTGGCCATCGGTGGCCGGCGCCACCCCGAGCCCGACCGCGGAGGTCCCCGCATCCAGTGACCTGACTCCGCCCGCTGCCACTGTTCGACAGGTGGAAAGAATCGTCGCGCGCATCAGCGTGGTTGCAGCAGAAGCCGACGCTAATCGAGACACCGAACTCATTGCGTCTCGATTCTCGGGTGCGGCTCTCGAACTTCGGTTGGCGAACTACGTGATTCGCGGCGCTGATCCCTCGATCGCGGCCCTCCCGGCAATTCCCGAGGGGCCCGTCAAGCTGACCCTCCCACAGCAAACGGATACCTGGCCTCGCACGGTCTTCGCTGTGATCCAGAGTGACGACGAGACGATTCCTCCTGTTGCTCTCTTCCTCGAGCAGGAAGACCCTCGTGCTGACTACAAGGTGAGCTATGCGATCACCCTCGAGCCTTCGGTCGTGATGCCGGAGGTTGCGCCGGCGAGTGTCGGAGCGGCGCGTCTGGCGCCCGACAGCGGGCTTTTGCGACTGACACCGGAGGAGACCGCGCTCGCGTATGCCGACATCCTCGACATCGATGTGGAAAGCGACTCTTACCTCGACTTCGAGTCCGACGGTGACAGCCTTCGTGTCGCCGTCGGACTTGCATCGAAGAACGCGATCCGTTCGTCGTTGCCCGCAACGGCAGCCGTCACATTCGGCCATCTCATCGGTCCAGCCGATCCCATCGCGCTGTCGACGAATGACGCCGGCGCTGTGGTTGCCGTGAACCTCTACGAGACCACGACGGTTGCGCCCGTTGAGGCCGGTGCCGCCGTCAATCCGACTGGCCAGGTGAAAGCCCTGTCTGGACTTTCGATCAGCACCAAGGGAATCACCGCGACCTATAGCGACCAGTTGCTGTTCTATGTTCCGCCGGCCGGCAGCAATGCCAAGATTGTGTTGCTCGGCTACAGTGTTGGGCTTGTGAAGGCAACGGAGATCGGATGACCAACGCTCCCCTCGGGGGACCCAGCCTTCGTGGTGCGGTCGACCTGAGTTCCCTCGTTCGTCCCCCGGCGAGCACGGGTGACCCCACGGGCGCGCCGACCGGCGCGGGGAGAATAGTGCAAGAGGTGACGGATGCCACCTTCAGTGTTGTGCTGGACCTGTCGGCAGTCGTTCCGGTTATCGTCGAGTTCTTCGGTGCGGGCATCCAGCCGAGCCTCGGACCCCTGGTGCAGCAGTACGGCGGCAAGCTTGCCCTCGCAACCGTCGACGGTGCCGCTAATCCGCAGCTTGCACAAGCCTTCCAAGTGCAGGAGGTGCCCACCGTGGCCGCGGTCATCGGCGGTCGTCCGCTGCAACTCTTCACGGGAATGATGCCTGAGACTGAACTGAGGGCGGTGCTCGATCAAGTACTGCAGGTTGCGGCCCAGAACGGGATCACGGGCGTCCTGCCTGTAGATGACGACACCGACGGTGAGCCGGTCGAGCCGACGGAGGAGCCGTTGCCGCCGCTGCATCAGGAGGCCTACGACGCGATCACAGCTGGCGACTTTGCCCTGGCGATCAAGGCATACGAGACGGCCATTGCGCAGAATCCCCGCGACCAACTAGCCGTCGCCGGACTCGCCCAAGTGTCACTACTGGCCCGAATGGCTGGGGTGTCGGCAGATGCCGTGCGCTCAGCGGCCGCGGCGAATCCGACCGACCTCGACGCTCAGCTCGCCGTCTCCGACCTTGACGTCAGCGGTGGACACCTCGACGACGCCTTCGCCCGCCTGCTCGACCTGTTCCCCACGCTCGACGCGGCGGGGAAAGATGCCGTTCGCAGTCGCCTGCTCGAGTTCTTCGAGATCGCCGGCGCAGAAGATCCGCGAGTGATTACCGCCCGTCGACGCCTCACGAGTCTGCTGTATTGATCATGACTCGCGTCGGGGCTGGTGCTAGGGCTAGGCCTAGGGCTGGGGCCGAGTCATGACCGAGCCCGAACTGGTCAGGCCCAGTGCCGGTCAGCTCGATGTCTGGAGTCGACTTGCCGGGGTGGGCATCGTTATCGGCCTCGTCATCGGCGTCATTCCACCGATCTTCTTGGGCCTGGATGGCGTGCTAGCGGCACTCTTGCTGACGGGACTCCTCGTCATTCCAGCGGCACTGTCGCTGTGGCTGGGCCTTCGGGCCAGTGCCGCAGCGAAGCGCGAACGGGTGGCCGGATACTCGACGATGTATGACTTCGTGGGCTACGAGCTGCGTGACCCGCGCACTTTGGTGGTGTTACGGTCAGCCGATGTGCGACCGAGCGGTCTGGTGCGTCGCTCGCTGTTCCGCGCCATGCTCACGGTGAAGCCGGGCACAGTGCTCGCGCAGCGCCTCGCTGAGGAAGACGAGGCCGACAGTCGGTGACCGGCGGGCCTATCGCCGCGGCGCCAACCACAGCCCCGCGAGCGGGGGCAGCGTGAGTTCGGCCGACGCTGGTCGACCTCCCCACGGTTCGTCGAGAGCGTGCACCGAGCCGTAGTTGCCAACACCGGAGCCGCCGAACTCGGTGGCATCCGTATTGATGACCTCGTCCCAGACGCCCCCGAATGGCAAACCGATGCGGTACGGCCCGACCGGGTTGCCCGAGAAGTTGAAGACCGCGACGAGCGGTGATCCCGAGGTCGACCAGCGCACGAAGGCAAGAACGTTCTGGGCAGAGTTGCCTCCATCAAGCCATTCGAACCCGGCGGGGGAGTTGTCTTGCTCCCACAGCGCGGGCGTCGCAGAGTACGCCCGGTTGAGTTCACCGACCAGCTTCTGTAGTCCGCGGTGAACGGGCTGGTCGAGTATCCACCAGTCGAGCCCGCGGTCTTCGCTCCACTCGCTTGGCTGACCGAACTCACTGCCCATGAACAGCAGCTGCTTGCCGGGGTGGGCCCACATGAACGACAAATACGCGCGCACATTGGCGAGCTTCTGCCACTGATCGCCAGGCATCTTGTGCAGCAGCGATCCCTTGCCGTGCACGACCTCATCGTGACTGATGGGCAGCATGAAGTTCTCGCTGAAGGCGTACAGGAATGAGAAGGTGATGTCGTTGTGGTGGTACGAGCGATACATCGGGTCTTCGCGCATGTACTGCAGGGAGTCGTGCATCCAACCCATGTTCCACTTCAACCCGAAACCGAGACCGGATGCCGCAGTCGGCTTGGTCACGCCCGGCCATGAGGTCGACTCCTCGGCAATCATCACGATGCCGGGATTGCGCTTGTAGGCGGTCGCGTTCACCTCCTGAAGGAAGCTGATCGCTTCGAGGTTCTCGCGACCGCCGTACTTGTTGGGCAGCCACTGCCCCTCTTCGCGGGAGTAGTCGAGGTAGAGCATGCTCGCAACCGCGTCGACCCGCAGCCCGTCGATGTGGAACTCCTCCAGCCAATACAGCGCGTTGGCAACGAGGAAGTTGCGAACCTGCGACTGGCCGAAGTCAAAGATCAGGGTGCCCCAATCCATTTGCTCGCCGCGTCGTGGGTCACTGTGTTCGTAGAGCGGTTGGCCGTCGAACTTCGCCAGCGCCCACTCGTCTTTGGGGAAATGACCCGGCACCCAGTCCATGAGCACACCGATTCCCGCACCGTGCAAACGGTCGATGAGGTACTTGAGGTCGTCGCCGTGGCCGAAACGCGCAGTTGGGGCGAAGTAGCCGGTGACCTGATACCCCCACGAAGGACCGTACGGATGCTCGGCCAGCGGCATGAATTCGACGTGCGTGAACCCCATCTCCTGCAGGTAGGCGATCAACTCGTCGGCGAGCGACCGGTAGTCGAGGCCGGGACGCCAGGAGCCCACGTGCATCTCGTAGACGCTCATGGGGGAGTTGTGCGGGTCGGTGTTCGCGCGCCGTGTCATCCACTCGCCGTCACTCCACTCGAAGAGCGATTGGCCCACCTTGGAGGCAGTGGCGGGGGGCACCTCGGTGTATCTCGCCATCGGGTCGGCGCGGGTGACCCACTCGCCCGCCTGCGTGAGCAACTCGAATTTGTACGCGGTGCCGGGGTTGAGCCCGGGGATGAAGAGCTCCCACACCCCGTTGTCGTCGAGGCGACGCATGGAATGGCCGACGCCGTTCCAGTCGTTGAAGTCGCCGACGACGCGAGCGGCGCGAGCGTGCGGGGCCCACACCGAGAAGCTCGTGCCCGCCACGTCTTCGTGGGGACGGTAGTGCGCACCCAGAACCTGCCAGATCTGCTCGTGTCGACCCTCGGCCCAGAGATACAGGTCGATCTCACCCACTGAGGGAACGAATCGATACGGGTCGTCAGCGGTCCACGCGGTGGCGCCGTCGTACTCGGTCTCGATGACATAGGCCTGGCCCGGATCTGGGGCGAGGCCCTGCCAGAGTCCCTGATCGACGTGGGTGAGCGCGACGCGCGACCCGTCGGTGCGAACCGCAGTCACCGTCTTCGCGAGTGGGCGGATGACACGGATGACCCAGCCGTCGTCGACTGCGTGCTGACCCAGCGTCGCGTGCGGCTGGGGGTGGGAGCCGCCGACGAGCGCGGCAATGTGGTCGGGGTGCAGGCTCGGCAGTGCGGACTTGTCTGCGGACTTGCCAGCGGACTTGCCTGCCGACTTGCCTACCGGTGCTGACTTGCCTGATGGGGCCGATGCGTTGCTCATGGTCGCTTCTTCTGCGTCGGGGAGTTCAGCACGGCGGACTTCCGCACCTGAAGAATGTGCACGGGTTCACCAAAGGCATCCAGACGCACGTAGTTGTCTGAGCCCCAGGCGAACTCGGCACCGGTGATCAGGTCACGAACCGTGAATGTCGCATCCTTGGTAAGACCGATGCGGGTGAGGTCGAGGTGCACCATGGTCTCGCGCACCGAGTGCGGATCGACGTTTGCGACCACGATAATCGTGTCGGGCGTGCCACCGTTGTACTCGGCCGGGAGATGTTTCGTGTAGACGAGGATCGAGTCGTCGTCGCTCCAGTGCACGTCGAGATTGCGCAGTTGGCGCAACGAAGGATGAGCGGCGCGGATCAGGTTCAGCCGGGTGAGGTAGGGCGCGAGGGTAGTTCCCGCCTTCTCAGCTGCCGCCCAATCACGCTGCTTGTACTCGTACTTCTCGTTGTCGTTGTTCTCCTCGCTGCCCGGGCGCGCAACGTGTTCGAATAACTCGTAGCCGGTGTAGACGCCCCAACTCGGGCTAGCAGTGGCGGCGAGGGCCGCTCGGATCTTGTAGGCCGCACGCCCGCCGAACTGGAGGTACTCGGTGAGGATGTCGGGGGTGTTCACAAACAGGTTGGGTCTCAGAAACGCGGCCGTGTCGTGCGAGATCGACTCGAAGAACTCAGCGAGTTCCACCTTCGTGTTGCGCCAGGTGAAGTACGTGTACGACTGCTGGTACCCCACCTGGGCCAAGGAACGCAGCATTGCGGGTCGGGTGAAGGCCTCGGCGAGGAATACGACATCCGGAAACTCGGTGTTGATTTCGTGCAGCACGATCTCCCAAAACTGCAGGGGTTTGGTGTGCGGATTGTCGACCCTGAATATCCGCACGCCGAGGCCGATCCAGAAACGCAGCAGCCTGAGAACTTCGGCGCGAATTCCGTCCGGATCATTGTCGAAGTTGACCGGATAGATGTCCTGATACTTCTTGGGCGGATTTTCGGCGTGAGCGATCGACCCGTCTGGCAGGGTCGTGAACCACTCGGGGTGCTCTTTCACCCAGGGATGGTCGGGCGAACACTGCAGTGCGAAGTCGATCGCGACCTCGATGCCGAGCGCCGATGCGGTTTCGAGAAGGTAGCTGAAGTCCTTGATCGTGCCAAGATCCGGATGCACCGCGTCGTGCCCGCCGTCGGCAGAGCCGATCGCCCACGGCGACCCTGGATCCCCCGGCTGCGTCACCAGGGTGTTGTTGGGACCCTTGCGGAACGAGAGGCCGATGGGATGAATCGGCGGCAGGTAGACAACGTCGAAACCCATCTCGGCGACTGCGGTGAGACGCTTGGCCGCGCTGCGGAAGGTGCCCGAGGTCCAGGTGCCGTCTTTGGCACGTTTGGCACCCTCGCTGCGCGGGAAGAATTCGTACCAACTGCCGACACCGGCGCGTGCACGCTCCACCCGCAGCAGGATGGGTGCACTGACTGTCGTAAGGCTCGCGAGCGGTGCAGCGCCGATCGCCGCGGTCAACCGCGGGTCGAGGGCGAGAGCGAGCTTTGCCGCCGGGCTCAGCGTCGGGTCTGCGAAGGCAAGGGCGGCATCCGTCACGATGGGGCGGGTGCCCGCGGCGGAGCCAGTGCCAGCCGCAGTGCCAGCCGCAGTGCCAGCCGCGGTGCCAGCGCGATCAAGCAGTTCGCGGCCTAGCGCGACCATGAGGTCGACATCCACGAGAGCGGGAATCTTGATTTCGGCATTGTGCAGCCAAGTCGCCCAGTCGTCGGCAAAGGCGCGAACCTGCCAAGTCCAGTGCCCTTCGATCCCGACGAGTACATTGACCTCCCAGCGGTCTGTGCCTGGAGCGACCGGGAGCATCCGATGTACCGCCCTGCGCCCGGTGGGGTCGGTCAGGATCAGCTCAACTCCGAGCTGCTCGTGGCCTTCCTTGAACACGGTTGCTTGAAACGGAATGACCTCACCCGCGTAGGCCTTCGCGGGCCACAGGCCCTCCGGCTGCTGGGGCATGAGGTTGCGAATCGGGATCCGCCCGAGCTTGGGGATGTAGCCCTTCGCGCTCGCTGGCTTGACCCGCACACCCTCGTACTCGACTCCCACGACTCGACCGTACCGCTTTTGGGCCTGCGCCTGCCGAATTGGCCACGACCACCCGGCGGTGAGGCGTCGTTCGCCCTTTACATCCCGGCAACCTAAGGCCCGTAGGCTCGAGTCTCGTGAAGGCCATCAGACGATTTACCGTTCGAACCGTGCTCCCCGAGGCACTCGCCCCGCTCGACGAGCTCTCTACCAACCTGCGCTGGTCGTGGCACGAACCGACTCGCCAATTGTTCCGCTCGATCGACCCGGTGAGCTGGGAGGCCACCGGTCACGACCCGATCGCGATGCTGGGTGCCGTCGATCCTGCCCGTCTGGCCGAGTTGTCGACGGATGACTGGTTCACGGGCAGCGCGCACGCCCTCCTCGCCGATCTTCACACCTATCTCACCGAGCCGCGCTGGTACCAGTCGCTTCAGGATGCGCCCGCTTCGATCGGCTACTTCTCGCCCGAGTTCGGTATCGCTGCGGCCCTACCCCAGTACTCCGGCGGACTCGGAATCCTCGCCGGCGACCACCTCAAGAGCGCGAGTGACCTCGGGGTGCCGATCATCGCCGTCGGGCTGTTCTACCGGGCGGGCTACTTCAGGCAGGCGATCTCCCGCGAGGGTTGGCAGGTTGAGTCGTACCCCGTGCTCGACCCTGACGGACTGCCGCTGCGGGTTCTTCGCTACCCCGACGGCACTGCGGTTCGGGTGGCCCTATCACTTCCTGAGGGCCGCGCGTTATACGCACGGGTCTGGCAGGTTTCGGTCGGCCGCATCACCCTCCTGCTGCTTGACACCGACATCCCCGATAACGCCGAAGACTTGCGGAGCGTCACCGATCGGCTGTACGGGGGCGGGGGTGAGCACCGCCTCCTTCAAGAACTGCTTCTGGGCATCGGCGGGGTGCGCGCCATCAAGGCGTACACCGACCTGTCGGACTTCGCATTTCCCGAGGTGTTCCACACCAACGAGGGTCACGCGGGTTTTCTCGGACTCGAGCGCATCAGCGACCTCTGCGGAGACGGCGTGGGCTTCTCGGCGGCGCTTCAGGCTGTGCGGGCAGGAACCGTCTTCACGACACATACGCCGGTTCCGGCCGGGATTGACCGCTTCGATGTGGAACTCATCAGAAAGTACTTCAGCACCGACCTCCTGCCCGGCATCGATGTGGGCGACGTGGTCGCCCTCGGCGCCGAGAGCTACCGCGGCGGCGACTCCACGAAGTTCAATATGGCGGTCATGGGCTTACGCCTCGCCCAGCGAGCGAACGGTGTGTCGAAACTGCACGGCGAGGTCTCTCGCGGGATGTTCGGCGCGCTGTGGCCGGGCTTCGACCCGGCCGATGTCCCCATCACCTCGGTGACCAACGGAGTCCACGCCCCGACCTGGACCGACCCAATCCTGCTTGAGCTCGCGACGTCGAGACTCGGCACGACCGACACCGCGGCATGCGACTGGAACTCCGACGCGATCACCGATTCGGACCTGTGGGCCGTCCGTGGCCGCATGCGGGAGCAACTGGTCGCGGATGCCCGGCGCCGGGTGAGCGCAGCGTGGCAAGAACAGAATCCGGGCGTCGGCGACCCCGGCTGGTACGCCAGCCTGTTGGATCCCGGCGTGCTCACTATCGGCTTCGCCCGACGGGTGCCAACCTACAAGCGCCTCACGCTCATGCTCCACGACGAGGCACGATTGAAGTCGCTGCTGCTGCACCCCGATCGGCCCATTCAGCTCGTGATCGCGGGCAAGTCGCATCCCGCCGACGATGAGGGAAAGCGCCTCATCCAACGGCTCGTCGAATTCGCCAATGAGCCGGACGTGCGGGAACGCATCGTCTTCCTGCCGAACTACGACATCGGAATGGCGCAACTGCTCTACCCCGGCACCGATGTCTGGCTCAACAATCCGCTGCGCCCCCTTGAAGCGTGCGGAACGTCGGGAATGAAGGCAGCCCTCAACGGCTCACTCAACCTTTCGATCCTCGACGGCTGGTGGGCCGAGTTCTACGACGACGAGAACGGCTGGGCCATTGCGTCGGCCGACTCTGCCGGCGACGCCGACGAGCGAGACAAGCTCGAGGCCGAGAGCATGTACGACCTCATCGAGCACCAGATCGCGCCGCGCTTCTACGATCGTGACGATGGCGGTGTTCCCGCCCGTTGGGTGAAGTCAATTCGACACACCCTGTCGACGCTGTCACCGGCACTCTCGGCGAACCGCATGGTCACCGAGTACGTCGAGCGACTGTACCTGCCCGCCGCAATGGCCGGTCGCGTGATCAGCGAAAACGCGTATCAACCGGCCCGCGAGCTGGCCGACTGGAAGGCGCGGGTGATCGGTGCGTGGTCAAAGGTGTACGTCACCCATGTCGAGTCGGGCGGCGTCGACTCCGTGCCGCAGGTGGGAGACAACCTCCAGCTTCGGGCGACCGTCGAGCTCGACGGACTCTCTCCGACCGACGTTGCCGTCGAGGTCGTCTACGGGCGTGCCAGCGACAGTGACCAGCTTGCGGATGTCACGCATCAGGCGCTGACGCTGTCGACAGGGGATGCACGTCCCGCGGTCTTCGAGGGCACGGTGCCGTTGGCGCGAGCGGGCAGCTTCGGGTACACCGTACGGGTTGTGCCGTGGCATCCGCTGCTCGCGAACTCCGCGGAGATGGGGCTCGTCGCCGTCGCGTAGTCAGTCGCGGGCTATGGCCGAGATCGTGGCGTGAGTCACCCGCACCAGGTCGGCCGGTGCGAGCTCGAGGTCGAAGCCCCGGCGCCCGCCCGAAACGAAGATGGTGTCGAAAAGCTCGGCGGTTTCATCGAGCACGGTCCGGTGCACGTTCTTCTGGCCGACCGGGCTGATGCCACCGAGAACGTATCCGGTGCGACGTTCGGCCAGCCGAGGGTCAGCCATCTCGGCGCGCTTGCCGCCGGTCGCGGCCGCGAGCGCCTTGAGGTCGAGTTTTCCGGTGACGGGCACGATGCCTACGACCAGCGCGCCGTCGACGTCGGCGAGCAACGTCTTGAAGACCCGATCTGGGTCGAGGCCCAGAGCCGTGGCCGCCTCCAGACCAAAGTTGATGTTCGCCGGGTCGTGCTCGTAGGCGTGAGCAACGAAGGGGATGCCCGCCGTCGTGAGGGCGACGGTTGCCGGGGTTCCGCTGGCGGCCACTACTTCTCGCCGTGCGCCCTGAACAACTGCATTGACGCGCCCGTGACCACGACCTCCGAGCCGCACAGATAGTCGACCAGCGGGTCCATGTGTTCGTCGTGCGACGAGTCCCACAGCAGTGAGTAGCCCGCAACGCCCTCGTGCGCCGGGAGCGTCACGGTGACGTCGTCCTCGAGGCCGTGCACAATCAGCAGAATGCGGTTGAGGTCCTCGAACTCGGGGGTGGATGCCGCGAGGTACTGCAGCGTGCGCTCAGCCGGCGAGTCCCAGTCTTCCTCGCTCATGAATTCGCCCTGCTTGTTGTACCAGTCCATTTGGTTTGCGCTGGGAATCGTCTCGCCTTGTTGGCCGTAGTGCACCGGCCGCAGCGCCGGGTTTTCGCGCCTGAACTGCATCAGCGTGCGTGTGACCTCAAGCAGCTCGTCTTGCCAGTCGTCGCGCTGCCACGGCAGCCAGGTGAGCTCAGAGTCGTGGCAATAAGCGTTGTTGTTGCCGCGCTGGGTGCGCCCGAACTCGTCGCCAGCCGTGAGCATCGGGATGCCCGCCGACAGCAGCAGGGTTCCTAAGAGGTTTCGCATCGCCTTGCGTCGTGCTTCGAGAACGTCGAGATCGGCGGTCGGTCCCTCGACGCCGTGATTGAAGGAGTGGTTGTTGTCGGTGCCGTCTCGATTGTTCTCGCCGTTACCGAGATTGTGCTTGCCGTTGTAGGCGGTCAGGTCGGCCATCGTGAACCCGTCGTGCGCGGTCACGAAGTTGAGACTCGCCATCGGGCCGCGCTCCTGCGAGAAGACGTGAGCCGAGCCGGTGATGCGTCTGGCCAGCGAGCCGATGCCGTTGGGGGCCGACCCGTCAGCTCTGGCCTCGCCGATATCGACCAGCCAGAAGTCGCGCATGCGGTCGCGGTAGCCGTCGTTCCACTCGGTCCAGCCTTGGGGAAACGCGCCAACCTGCCAACCGCCAGCGCCGACATCCCACGGTTCGGCGATGATCTTGGTGCCCTGCAACTGGGGATCATCGCGAATTGCGAGAAGCAGCGGATGCTCGGTCTGGAACACATGGCCCGAATCCCGGCCGAGCGTGGCCGCGAGATCGAATCGAAAGCCGTCAACCTGAAGGTCATTTGCCCAATACCTCAGGGAATCGAGGATCAGCCGTTGAACGGCCGGGGTTGCGGTGTTGATGGAGTTGCCGCATCCGGTCACGTCGATGTAGTTGCCTTCGGCATCTTGCCGGTAGTAGTTCTTGTTGTCGATGCCGCGCAGACTAGTCGTTGGGCCGCCGAGTCCTTCCTCGGCGGTGTGGTTGTACACAACGTCGAGAATGACCTCGAGTCCCGCCTCGTGCAGGGACTTGACCATCGACTTGAATTCCCTGAGCACGGCACCGGTTCCACCGAACTGCCCTTCGCGGCTCGCATAGGAGGCGTGCGGGGTGAAGAAGCTGAGAGTGTTGTAGCCCCAGTAGTTCACCAGACCCTGCTTGATTAGGCGCTGCTCGCTGACGAATTGGTGGATTGGCAGCAGTTGCACGGCGGTGACACCGAGTTGCTTCAGGTAGTCGATTGTCGAGGCGTGGCCGAGACCGGCGTAGGTGCCCCGGAGGTCTTCGGGCACGTCGGGGTTGAGCCTTGAAATGCCCTTGGCGTGCGCCTCATATATGACTGTGTGGTCAAGGCCAACGCGTGGCTTCGTCGAGGTACCCCAATCGAACGAGTCGGGTTCTTGAACATAGCAGCGCCAGTCCCCGCTCTCGGTACGGGCGAGCCCCCTGGCGTAAGGATCAATGAGGTGCAGGGCCGGGTCAAAGGCATGACCGGGTGCCGTAGGTCCGCTCGCCCGCCCGCACCGAGTAGCGCCGACCGGGTGCCAGGTGTTCAGTGGTGACGCTCCAGACGTCGCCGTCGCCCTTGGTCAGGGGGAGGGTTTCCGAAACCCAACTCGCGTCTTTGTCATCGAAGAGACATAGCTCCATGCCCGTCGCGCTCGCCGACCAGAGGCGCAGAACGCCGCCCTCAGGGGTGAGACGAACGCCAAGATCGGCAAGGGAGTCGGGCACGCGTTCTAGAGTAATGAAGCCAAGCGACACCCAATGACCACCGGAGCGTGCGCGATGCCCACCTATCTTGACCACGCCGCGACACCCTCGGGCAACTCGCTCGCCTACAAGATGCTGATGGGCGACAAGGTCACCACCGAGATCGTCTTCCAGATCCCCGGCTTCCGGTGGGAGGTCATCGAGGCCGAGAAACGCCGCATCTTCACCCTCACCTGCCTCACGCCAGTCACGCAGACGAACACGCGCATCACGCAGATCACCTTTTGGCAAAACGCCCCGTTGCTCGATTTCGCGCTCCCGATCCTAATCCCCGCCGCGACCAAATTCCTCGGCCAGGACGG
>JANOED010000040.1:0-12736 GCA_031413035.1 Leifsonia sp.
CGCGAGGCCGTGCGCCAGCAGAAGATGATGGGATGCCGCCAGCCCGGCTTCGGGCTCCTGCCGACCGGGAGCGTGCTCACCCCCGATGTAGCTCAAGAACGACGAGCACCACGGCTCGTTGAGGGTCGTCCACGCGGACACGCGGTCACCGAGCACGTCGTGCACACTCGCCGCGTACTCGGCGAAGAGGTAGCTCGTGTCGCGATTGGTCCAGCCGCCCTTCTCCTCGAGGGCCTGCGGGAGGTCCCAGTGGTAGAGGGTGAGCCACGGCTTGATGTTCTTCGCGAGCAGTTCGTCGACCAGCCGCGAGTAGAAGTCGAGCCCCTGCTGATTCGCCGCGCCGCCGTCGGGGCGCACTCGCGCCCACGACGTTGAGAAGCGATAGGTCTGCAGCCCGAGCTCTGCCATGAGTGCAACGTCGTCGCGGTAGCGGTGGTAGTGGTCGCACGCGACATCACCGTTGTCCCCGCCGACCACGGCCCCGGGGATGCGGCAGAAGGCATCCCAGATCGAGTCCGTGCGACCGTCTTCGTGGGCCGCACCCTCGATTTGGTAGGCCGCGGTTGCCGCCCCGAACAGAAACTCGGGCGGGAAAGCGCGACCGGGCGAGGAGACCCCGGGAACAGAGTCCTCTCGGGCGGCTAGCGACATCGGGGTCAGCCCTTGACCGCGCCGGCCATGATGCCGGTGACCAGTTGCTTGCCCGCGAAGATGAAGAGCAGCAGCAGCGGGATTGTGGCGAGCACGACCCCGGCCAGCACTATCGAGTAGTCAACGAAGTAGTTCGACTGCAGCAACGACAGCGCCACGGGCAGGGTCGGGTTCTGCCGGTCGAGCACGATGAACGGCCAGAAGAAGTTGTTCCAGGCCCCCACGAAGATGAAGAGGAACAGCATCGCTGCAGCGGGACGGGCGGCGGGAACGCCGACCGTCCAGAACGTGCGGAGCATCGTTGCGCCGTCGACTCGAGCTGCCTCGATGAGCTCGTTGGGCACGGCTTGGCGGAGGTACTGAGTCATCCAGAAGACACCGAATGCACTCGTCAAAGCGGGCAGGATGATCGCGCCGATCGTTCCGGTCCAGCCGAGGTCGGCGAACAGGATGTAGAGCGGCACGACTCCGAGTTGCTGCGGCACCGCCATGGTCGCGACCACGAACCCGAGCAACACGGGACCGCCGAGGAAGCGCAGTTTTGCGAACGCCCAACCGGCGAGGGTCGAGGTGATGACCACTGCTGCGGCGATCAGGAACGACGAGTAGATCGAGTTCCACAGCGCTGCCCAGAAGTTAACTGCCTCATTCGTGACGACCGAAGTGGCGTTTGCGATGAAGTTGCCACCGGGCCACCACGGGCGCTCCCGCAACGACGATGAGTCGCCGGAGCCAATTACGAACGACCAGTACAGGGGGAAGGCCGCGCTGACGAACACGACGAGAAGGCCGGCGTAGACCCAGAACCCCGGGCGGTTTCCTCGGATGTGCGTGGTTCGATTGCGACGACGCCGGGAGGCGTTGGGGATCGTCTCCTCGACGATCGCGAGAGGGGGCGTGGTGAGGCTCATCGTTCGAGCTCCTTTCGTTCCCGGCGGCTCAGTTTTCGTGGGCCACGGTTGCCCTCATCGCGAACCAAAGTGCGTGTGATGAGCAGATTGATCAGACCGATCAAGACGATGATGATGAACAGGATCCACGCCATCGCGGCCGCACGGCCGAAGTTCCACTGGCCCCACCCGATGTCGTAGAGGTAGAGGGTGATCGTGAGCCACTGCTGGCCGGCCCCGCCGCGGCCGAACTGGTCGAAGACGCGGGGCTCGTCGAAGATCTGAAGACCACCGATGGTTGAGGTGATGATCACGAAGATCAGGGTCGGCTTGAGCGACGGAAGCGTGATGCTCGTGAATTGACGGAAGACGCCGGCGCCGTCGACAGTTGCCGCCTCGTAATACTCGCGGTTTACCGCTTGCATCGCGGCCAGCAGGATGAGCGCGTTGTAGCCCGTCCAGCGATAGTTCACCATCGTCGCAATGGCGACGTGACTCCAGAACGGTTCTTTGTGCCACTGAATCGGTGCGAGGCCGAGGTCGGTGAGGAAGCTGTTGACGAGTCCGAAGTTGTCGGCGAACACGACGTTGAAGATGAGGCCGACGGCAACCGGCGCGATGACGAAGGGCAACAGAACGCCCATCCGCCAGAAAGTCTTGGCTCGAATGTTGCGATCGAGCATTGCGGCGATGAAGATCGCGAGGAGCAGCTGAGGCACCGTTGAGAGCAAGAAGATGCTGAAGGTATTGCGCAGGGCTGTCCAGAAGTGCGGCTGTTGGAGAATCCAGACGTACTGGTCGAAGCCGACGAAGGTACCCGAGCCACGCACCAGGTCCCAGTCTTGGAATGAGATCACCGCGGTGAAGATGATCGGGAAGAGGCCCACGACCAGAAACATCAGGAAGAACGGCGAGATGTAGAGGTAGGGCGAGAACTTGAGATCCCACTTGCTCATCCGGTGTGAGAACGAGATTCGCTTTACCGGCGTGGAGTCCAGCTTCATTGCGGTGCTCATGGCGTGGCTTTCAGGTGTGTCGCGGTTGAGTCAGAAGATCGGGCTGAGAAGGGATGCGGGCCGCGCGATGCGACCCGCACCCCCGGTAGTAACTAGAAGGCCGAAACCTCTGTCACCCAGGTGTTCCAGCTCGTCGCCGTGTCTTCCAGTCCGTCGAACACGCGGGTTACTGCGTTCTGCAGTGCGTCGTGGTACTGGAAGTACTTCGGACCCTTGAATGTCGCGACCGTAATGGCCTCGGCGCGCGAGGTGAGGATCTCACCGGTGGGAGCGTTGTTGAAGTACTCGTTCGTCGCCGCTGCGAGCTCGGGGCTCGCGAGCGCCTCGACCTGGCTCGGGAAGGTGCCCGCGTTAGCGAACGCCTTGAGCTGGGTCTCGGGCGAGGTGAGCCACGCAGCGAGCTGTGACGCTGCCTCGACGTTGGCGCCGTTGGCCGGAACAGTCAGGTACGAGCCGCCCCAGTTTCCGCCGCCACCGGGGAATGCGTCAGCGACGTCCCAACCGGTGGTGTCGGCCGCGTTACCCGAGATGACACCGAGCATCCAGCCCGGGCAGAGCATCGTGGCGAACTCGCCGCTCGCGAGGGAGGCGAACCAGTCCTCGCTCCACTGGCCCGAGTAGGCCGCGATCGGAACTGCCTTCTCGACGACAGCCTGGTAGGCAGCCTCGATGTCGGGGTTCTCGGTCGCGATGATGGTGCCATCCGGCTCCTCGTACGCGAACTCGAGCTGGTTCACGATGCCCTGGAGCACCGAGTTGGCCGAGTCGATGAACGGCTTGCCAGTGGTTGCGGTGTACTCGGCGCCGATGGTGAAGAAGTTGTCCCAGTCGCCGTCGAACAGGTCGGCGACCTCGGCGCGGTCGGTCGGCAGACCGGCAGCTGCAAACAGGTCAGAGCGGTAGCAGATGCCCTGCGGGCCGATGTCGGTGCCGTATGCGATCAGGTTTCCGGCCGAGTCGGTCGCCGAAGCTTCCTTCCAGTCCAGCCAACGACCCTTGATGTCGTCAGCAACCGGCGTGAGCAGGTCGGCGTACTGCATGGCCTCGGTGAACCAGTCGATCTCGACCGCCTCAACGTCGGCGAGTCCGCCGGAGCCGAGCTTCTGGAAGTAGTTGGCCCGAGCGTCGTTAGACGTGGCCGCCTTGTTGTGGATAACCTCGATGCCGGTCTCGGCGGTGAACTCTGCGAGGAGCTCGTCGCTGTAGCCGAAGTCGTTGAACGTCGCGAGCGTGAGGGTCACGTCCTCCGCGGGGGTGTCACCTCCCGTCGCGCATCCGGTTGCTACGAGGGCGAGGGTTGCGGCGCCGGCGATTGTCGCGGCGATTGTGCGTCGTGATGTTCTCACGGTCACTCCTTTGTGTGCGTGTGGGTGAGTGGTGCAGTTATTCGTTCGGACCGTGGGAGCGCTCCCTCGTGGTGGGTGGGAGCGCTCTCAGCAATCGCGGCCCAGACTAGGTACGTCGTCTCAGCCCTGTCAAGTACTGACTGAGAGCGCTCCCAAGGCTGGACCAGCACTGCAAACGCTTGCCATCCCGGTCCGCCGCGGAATCATGCGGCACCGAGGGGCGTGCCCGCGTGCGAAACCGTTACAAACTTTTTTCGATCGTGGCCGGTTTCGGGGCAGCGGCGGCCTCTTCAGCGAGGATCGCGGCATCCTCGGCAGCATTCTCTTGCAGCGCCGACTTCTCGCGCAGGGGGACGCCCTTGAGGAAGAAGCTGAGCACGAATGCGATCGAAACCACGACGAGCGCGACCCAGTAGACGCTCACCGCGGCGTTGCTGAAGCCCTCGAGGAAGGGCGCGGCCAAGCGTGGGTCAGCGCCGGTGAGGAACGAGGTGTCGCCATCGAGCGCGGTGCCGAGAGAGGCTCCCCCTTGGGCGTTAGTGAGCAGTTCGAGAATCTGTGCGTTCGCGGGATCGGCGACGACTTCCGGGTCGGCGACCGCCTCGCCGATCCCTTCGCGAACGCTGGGCGATGAGAAGGCGTCGGCGATCGTTTGAGGGATGCGCGAGAAGAGCACCGAGAACAGGATCGCGGTACCCAGCGTGCCACCTATCTGGCGAAAGAACGTTGACGAGCTGGTGGCGACCCCGATGTCGCGGGGTCCCACCGAGTTCTGGGAAGCGATGGTGAGGGTCTGCATGAGCTGGCCAAGTCCGAGGCCGATCAGCAGCATCCCGATCATGATCCAGATCAGCGGTTTGTCGGCAGTGAGGAAGGTCAGCCAGAAAAAGCCGGCGACCATGAACGCGGTGCCGGTCTTGGGGAAGATCGTGTAGCGGCCGGTGCGCGCGATGATTTGCCCGCTCGCAATCGACGAGATCATGAGGCCGAGGATCATCGGGAGCGTCAAAAGTCCGGATTGGGTCGGAGTCGCGCCATTGACGAGCTGCAAGTAAAGCGGGATCGTCATCATCGCGCCAAACATGCCGAAGCCGACAAGAACGCCCAGCACCGTCGCCATCGAGAAGGTTCGGCTGCGGAACAGCTTCAGGGGGATGAGGGCATCGTCGCCCATGAGCCTTTCGCTCAGGATGAACGCGCCGATTCCGAGAGCGCCGATGAGGTAGCACGCGAGGGCGATAGGCGATCCCCAGCCCCACTCCCGGCCCTTCTCGGCCACAAGCAGCAGAGGTACGAGGGCGATAACGACCGTGGCTGCACCCCACCAGTCGATGCGCACGCTGCGCCGGGTGTGCGGGATGTGCAAGAACCGCAGCACCATGGCCATGGCGGCGGCGCCCACCGGCAGGTTGACGAGGAATACCCACCGCCAACCGTCAATGAACAGAATCTGATCGGCACCGGCGAAGAGCCCGCCGATCAGGGGGCCGATGAGGCTGGAGATGCCGAAGACCGCGAGGAAGTAACCCTGATACTTCGCGCGCTCGCGAGGAGCGAGAATATCGCCCATGATCGCGAGCGGCAGCGCCATGAGACCGCCGGCTCCGAGCCCCTGAATCGCCCTGAAGATCGCGAGCTCGTACATGGTCGACGAGAACCCGGCCGCCAGCGACCCGATCAAGAAGATCACAATCGCGATGATGAACAGCGGCCGACGCCCGAAGATGTCGCTGAGCTTGCCGTAGATCGGTGTCGAGATGGTGGAGGTGATGAGGTAGGCAGTGGTCACCCACGCCTGGAGGCTGAGCCCGTCGAGGTCGTCGGCGATCGTGCGCATCGAGGTGCCGACGATCGTCTGATCAAGTGCGGAGAGAAACATCCCAGCCATGAGACCGAAGATCACGAACAGAATCTGGCGGTGGGTCATGACACCACCGGCGTCGGCGATGGCCTGGGCTTGCTGTTTACCCTTGGAGAGCGCGCTGGACGACATGAAGCCTCGTTCTAGAAAGTTGCGGTGACTGCAAACTTACACCGACCGCACTTCTGGAGCAACATGAAGTAGCGTAGACAGGATGCCTCCCCTCGCACGCCCTCTCATAGCAGCAGCAACCGCGGCTCTCGCGGCCATCACGTTGGCTGGCTGCGGCCTCACGCCAACCGCCGCCAGCGCGCACCTCGAGCTGAAGAAGGACTCCGCGCAGGTCACAGCCCTCGACCCTGCGACCGGCTCACTGGGCGGCGGCGACCTCGTGACGATCACCGGCGAGGGGCTCGGCGCGGTCACCGCGGTGACGTTCGGGGGGCAGCCTGCCGGTGCGGTCACGGTGAACGGGCCGACGAGTGTGACCGCAGAGGTTCCGCCGTCGATCGAGTGGGTCTCGGGGGCCGAGGTTCGGGTCGAGGTGCTCACGGTGTGGGGGGCGGTGGCTGCGGCATCCGACCTCGTGTACACCTACACGGCGGTAACGGCAATTGATCGGCAGCTCGAGTACGCCTTCGCGCACTGGGACAACTACAACCTCGCGGCCTTCGGAGACTTCACCACTTGGGGCGGCGACTGCATCAACTTCGTGAGCCAGACCCTTGTCGCCCGCGGCTGGGGCACGACCCCTGACTGGTTCAACAACGCTCAGGAAGACTGGGCCGCCGCTTTCGTTCACGTTCCGAGTTTCGACGAGTGGTTGAGCGCACGACCGGAGTATGGGGCGACCCGACTCACGATGGCCCAGAGCGCCGAGGTGAAGATCGGCGACATCGTGATGTTCGACTGGGACGGTGACGGATCGCTCGACCACGCGCAGGTGGTTTCCCGAGTCATCCGTGACCAGATTCTTATGGTCGGCCATGACCTGAACTCGACCCATCGCTCGATTGACCTCGCCTTGGCGCAGCAGGGCACGCCCGCGGCTCAGGTGTTCTTCTGGAGCATCCCGGCAGCCTGACTAGGATCGAGGTCGTGTCAGAACTCCGCCCGCGCAACCGGCCGACCCGTGCCGTCAGGCGTCGACGCACGATTCTGATCGTGAGCATCGTCGGCGCGGTGCTCGTCGCGGCGGTGATCGCGACCCTGGTGCTGCTGAGTCCGCGCACCGTGGAGCCCACCCCGACTCCGACGCCGACCCGCGCGACCCCGACCCCGTCGCCCACGCCCACGCCGACACCGACCCCCACGTTCGACACCAGCGCCCTGTCGATCGACGATGCGGCCAGCCTCTGGGTGGTCGTGAACAAGCAGCGTCCGCTGAACCCGGTCAGCTACGAGCCGGCCGTTGTGCCGGTGCCGGTGCCGTACATCAATGAGCCCTTCCTTCGGCAGGAGGCCGCCGATGCTGCCGTGCAGCTGTTTGCGGCGATCACCGCCGAGACCGGCCTCGAGCTGCAGGCGCAGAGTTCGTATCGCAGCTACTCGACTCAAGAGAGCGTCTACGCCGGCTGGGTGGATAGCCTCGGCCAGGCCGGTGCAGACCTCACGAGCGCGCGCCCCGGGCACAGCGAGCACCAGACCGGGCTCGCCATCGACGTCAACGCGCTGCCCGATCAGGGCTGTGCCCTCGAAGTGTGTTGGGGCAACACCCCCCACGCCCAGTGGATCGCCGCCAACTCGTGGCGCTTCGGGTTCATCGTGCGCTACCCCGACGGCATGACGCCCATTACCGGTTACGAGTACGAGGCCTATCACCTGCGTTACGTGGGCATCGAGCTCGCGACCGAGATGCACACCACCGGCGTTGCGACGCTCGAGGAGTTCTTCGGGTTGTCACCGGCGCCAGATTACGGCTAGCCGTCGGCGCTGAGCGCGCGGTCGACGATCTCCTTCGCCTCGGCCTGCACCAGCTTCAGGTGCTCCGGGCCACGGAACGACTCGGCGTAGATCTTGTAGACGTTTTCGGTGCCGCTCGGGCGCGCGGCGAACCACGCGTACTGCGTCGAGACCTTGACGCCGCCGACTGCCGCGTGGTTTCCCGGCGCCTCCGAGAGCTTGTGCGTGATCGGGTCTCCGGCCAATTCGGTCGCCGTGATGGCGTCGGCGCTCAGCCGCGCAAGCCGGGCCTTTTGCTCTACGGATGCCGCGGCATCCACCCGCTCGTAGGCGGGATCGCCGAACTCCGCAACGAGACCGGCGTACAGCTGTGAGGGCGTCTTGCCCGTCACCGCCAGGATCTCGCTGGCCAGCAGCGCGAGCAGGATGCCGTCTTTGTCGGTGGTCCACGCGGTGCCGTCGATGCGCAAGAAGCTGGCGCCCGCGCTCTCCTCGCCGCCGAAACCCACCGATCCGTCAACGAGTCCTGGCACGAACCACTTGAAGCCGACCGGCACTTCCCAGAGTCGGCGGCCGAGGTGGGCCGCGACCCGATCGATCATTGAGCTGGAGACGAGGGTCTTGCCGATGGCGGCATCCGCTCGCCACTGCGGCCGGTGTGTGTAGAGGTACTGGATGGCCACCGCCAGAAAGTGGTTGGGGTTCATCAGGCCGGCATCGGGGGTGACAATGCCATGGCGGTCGGCGTCGGCGTCATTGCCCGTGAGAATGTCGTAATCGTGTCGATGCGCGAGTACGGATGCCATTGCCGACGGCGACGACGGATCCATGCGGATCTTGCCGTCCCAGTCGAGCGTCATGAATGCCCAGGTCGGATCGACCTCGGGGTTCACGACGGTGAGGTCGAGGCCGTACATCTCGGCGATCGCCTTCCAATAGGTGACGCTCGCACCGCCCAGCGGGTCGGCACCGATGCGGATGCCAGCCTTCTTGATGGCGGCCATGTCGATGATGTTTTCCAGATCGGCAACGTACATGCCCCGGTAGTCATACGTTTCGACTGCGGACGGCTCGCCGCGCTTCACGTCACGGTTGCCGTCGGCGATGAGCTCGTTAGCGCGGTTGGCGATCCAATTCGTGGCGTCGCTGTCGGCCGGCCCGCCGTGGGGCGGGTTGTACTTGAAGCCGCCGTCTCGGGGCGGGTTGTGACTCGGGGTGATGACGATGCCGTCGGCTTGCCCGGTCGCTGAGGTTCTCGAAGCGCCCCCTTCGAGAACCTCAGGGAGCGCCGCCTCACCGAGCGCAGTGTTGTACGCAATGATCGCGTGGCTCAGCGCCGGCGTCGGCACCCAGTCGTCGAACTCGTCAACCAAAGCGCGCACGCCGTTCGCCGCGAGCACCTCGAGTGCCGTGGTCTCAGCGGGACGGCTGAGCGCGTGCGTGTCTTTGCCGATGAACAGCGGACCCGTGATCCCCTGCCCCGCGCGATACTCGACGATCGCCTGCGTGATGGCGGCGATGTGCGTCTCGGTGAACGCCGAGTCGAGCGACGAGCCACGGTGGCCGCTGGTGCCGAAGATGACGCGCTGCTCGGGGACTGTGACATCCGGTACCCGCTCGTAGTAGGCCTTAATGACCTCGGCGACATCGATGAGGTCGGATGCCTGGGCCGGCAGTCCCGCACGTGAGTTCATGGCACCAGTTTGGCATCGCGAAGCGCGCTATACACTCGTGACCATGCCTGAGACGACCTACTCCTACCTCGGGCCTGCGGGCACGTTCACGGGGGTTGCGCTGGCGCAGGTGCCCGACGCTCAAGGCAAGGCCTGGCGGTCGGTCAACAACGTGGGTGAAGCGCTCGACGACGTACTCTCGGGCCGCAGCACTGCGGCGATGATCGCGATCGAGAACTCGGTCGAGGGCGGGGTCAGTGTCGCCCAAGACGCGCTCGCGACCCTGCCGGGCCTTCGGATAATTGGCGAGTACCTGGTTCCGGTCAACTTCGTGCTGGTCGCCCGACCCGGCACGACGCTCGGTGACGTGAAGGTCGTTGCCGCGCATCCGGTCGCCTACGGGCAGACTCATCTCTGGCTCGACAAGAACCTCCCCGAGCACGGACACCTTCCGTCTCCGTCGAACGTTGCCGCCGCGGCATCCCTGCTGGAGAATGACCTGGCGGATGCCGCGGTCGCACCCCCCGGCATAACCGACCATTACCTGCTCACCGAGCTCGCCGCGAGTATTGGCGACAACCCAAACGCAGTGACGCGCTTCGTTCTGGTGTCGCGGACAGCCGCGCTACCCGAACCCACCGGCGCCGATAAGACGTCGATCATCGCCGAGCTTCCGGATGACACGGCCGGCCGCCTCCTCGAAATGCTCGAGCAGTTCGCCACCCGCGGCGTCAACATGAGCCTGCTCGAGTCGCGTCCCATCGGGGACGCGCTGGGACGCTACCGCTTCGTCATCGACCTCGACGGGCACATCCTCGACGAGCGGGTAGCCGACGCTCTGCTCGGCCTCAAGCGTTTCAGCCCGAACGTGATCTTCCTCGGCAGCTACCCGCGCGCCGACAAGCAGAGCATCACGGTCACCCCCCGCTACGACAACGACGCGTTCGTAGACGCGCGCGACTGGCTCCGCGGGCTGATCGCCGGCGAGGGGTAGGCGCGCGCCCTAACTCGCAGGCACCCGCACGGTCAGCGCAGCGGCATCCACCGTCACGCGCACCCCGGCGGCCAGGCCGAACTCGTCGCCGTCGAGCTGGAACTCCTGGGGCACATTCACGGTCATAGTTAGGTCGCGAGTCGTGAGGTAGGTGACGTCGCGCGCGTCTTTGGAGAGGTCGATGATTCTGCGCCCGAGAGCGGACTTGCGCAGCACGCCGTTCTCCCAGGCGACCTTCTGCCAGATCTTCGCCCACCCGAACGGTCCCTGAGGTCGCAGGGCGGCAACGTCGAGGATGCCGTCGTCGGGCTCGGCATCGGGCATCAGGAGAAACCCGCCTGGCAGCACGCCACAGTTGCCGACAATGATGGTGTGCACGTTCATCGAGCGCATGCTCCCCCCGTCACTCGTGAAGTGCACTCGCACGGGTTTGAGCTCGGGTAGCGAGCGGGCGATGCCGTCAACATAGGCGAGCCACCCGACCGCCTTCTTGAGCTTGGTGCTCGTGTTCTTGATCATCTTGGCGTCGAGCCCCAGCCCGGCCATAACGAGAAACCCGTGCTCGCTGGTTGTGCCATCCGGTCTGGTGATCTCGGCGAGGCCGAGATCGAGGGGGCGATCGCGGCCGGTGAAGGCGGCGGCAACGCTGGCGTCGAGGTTGGTGAGCGGGAGGTCGAGGTTGCGGGCCAGCAGGTTGCCGGTTCCGGAGGGCAGCACGGCAAGTGGCACGCCCGAGTCGCGCAGCGCCTCACCGACGGCGCGCACAGTCCCGTCGCCGCCGGCCGCGAGTACGACGGTTGCGCCGCGCCGCAGTGCGCTCGCCGTGACCACCTGCCCGGCATCCTGCTCGCTCGTGTCGAACCAGAGGGTCTCGCGCCAGCCAGCCTCTTTCGCGGCGGCCGAAACCGACTTGCGCAGCTTGGCGACATCCACCTTCAGCGGGTTGAAGACGACGGCGGCACGCTGGGTGCTGGCCGTTCGAGGCATTGTCACGTTGCCAACGGTACGGCATTGGCTCGGTAGGCTGGGAGGGTGATTGACCCCCAGATTCTGCGCGACAATCCCGAAGCCGTACGGCGGTCGCAGCAGTCTCGGGGCGCGTCGATCGAGCTGGTTGATCGGGCCGTCGAGGCGGATGCCCGCAGGCGCGAGACTATCGGCGAGTTCGAAACTCTCCGCGCCGAGCAGAACGTCTTCGGCAAGACCGTCGCGGCCGCACCCAAGGACCAGAAGCCGGCGCTGGTCGCCCAAGCGGGGGAGCTCGCGGCTCGCGTCAGGCAGGCACAGCAGGTGTCTCAGGATGCCGAGGTCGAGTTCACGACCGCCGCCGGCTCCATCGCGAACATCGTCATTGACGGCGTGCCCGCAGGCGGCGAAGACAACTTCGTCACCCTCCGTGAAGTGGGCGCCAGGGCGGCGTTCGACTTCGAGCCACGCGATCACGCCGAACTCGGCGAGCTACTCGGTGCAATCGACATCGCTCGCGGCGTGAAGGTTTCGGGCAGCCGGTTCTACTTTCTCAAGGGCGTCGGCGCACGACTCGAATTGGCCCTCATGTCGATGGCGCTCGACAAGGCGCTCGCCGAGGGGTTCATCCCGCTCATCACACCCACGCTGGTGCGGCCCGAGATCATGGCCGGCACCGGGTTTCTCGGTGAGCACTCCGACGAGATCTACTACCTGCCAGCCGACGACCTCTACCTGACGGGCACGAGCGAGGTGGCACTCGCCGGGTTTCACTCCGACGAGATCCTCGACCTGTCCGCGGGGCCGCTGAGGTACGCCGGGTGGTCAACCTGCTACCGCCGGGAGGCGGGCTCTGCGGGTAAGGACAATCGCGGCATCCTGCGCGTTCACCAGTTCAACAAGTTGGAGATGTTCAGCTATGTGCTGCCGGAAGACGCCGAAGCAGAGCACCAGCGCCTGCTCGGCTGGCAGGAGTCGATGATTCAGGCCTGCGAACTCAGCTACCGGGTGATTGATGTTGCCGCCGGCGACCTCGGATCGAGCGCTGCACGCAAGTACGACATAGAGGCGTGGGTGCCGACCCAGGGCGCCTACCGCGAACTCTCGAGCACGAGCAACTGCACGACCTATCAAGCCAGACGGCTCGACACCCGCTACCGCGCCGAGTCGGGCAAGACGACCCCCGTCGCGACCCTGAACGGAACCCTCGCCACCACCCGCTGGCTCGTGGCAATCCTTGAGACACACCAGCGGGCCGACGGCTCGGTCGTGGTTCCGGATGCCCTGCGCCCCTACCTCGGCGGCCTCGAGACCTTCGAGCCGGTCGCATGAGCGCGCGCTGGTTGATCGCCCTCGACATCGACGGCACGATCCTGCGCGAGGACGGCGTCATAAACGACGCAGTCATCGAGGCAGTTGGTCGTACCCGCGATGCCG
>JANOED010000041.1:0-20810 GCA_031413035.1 Leifsonia sp.
TGAGAGCAACAGCGTTGCCTACGAGTACATCAATCTGGTCGACACCCCCGAGCAGGCGGATGCCGCGCAGAAGATTAGCGGCCGCACGAACATCCCGGTCATTACTTTCCCGGATGGGACCCACCAAGTCGAGCCGAGCAATGTCGAGCTGGAGGCGAAGCTGCGCGAGGTAGGGGCGCTCGCCTAAAGAGCTTGAGGGGCGATTGTAGAGCCCGGGGTGAACCAGGGCGGATAAACCGAGACCCGAGTCTTGAGTGCGGCCTCGGCTAGTAGTGCGCGCACGCGTTCGCGCTGGGGATCGTTGGCGACACCGATCAGCTGCACCGCCTCGAACGGGACCGAGCCCTTCGCTAGGACCTCCGCACCGAGAGCGTCATCTGTGTTGTGCAGGCGGGACAGCATCCGCAGCACTTGGTCTGAGTCCGTTGCGAACCGGGTGTACGTTCCCGCGGCGTCACCGTCGGCCACCACAACCGGACCGACCGAAGCAAGGTCTCGCACCGTGCTCACCAGGACCACGAGATCTGAGGGTGCCACTGTGCGCGCGGCTGCAGACCAGCGCGGTTCGGTGGCGCCCTCGCGGAGCTGATTCCAGACCGTCGCGTCGGGGCTCAAGTACCACGGCACGAACTCGGATGCGGACTCACCCGGGGCCAGTTCCGCCGTCGCTCGCAACTCACGCGCGAGTTCAGAGCTGAGGTCGACTTCGGGCCGCTCCCCCGCGACCAAGCCGCCCGCGCCGACGACTCCACCGAGGTTGCGGATGTGCGTCACGTGAAAAACCCGCTGGTCAAGCAGGCTCACCGGCGGCGCAACAGCCCTCTTCGCCCCGGCTGGACTCTTCGCTGCCGAGCGGGTCGTCGTGCGGGTGGACGTGCGGGGTGTTGCACGCGCGGCGCGCGATGGAATCACCGGAGTTTTCGGGTAGCAGATGTCACACAGACCCTGGTCGAACCCGTGGATGCACTCCGCTAACGTCACTCCTCAACGTTACGTGCATCCTCGCTATATTGATTTCCATGACTGACACGCAGATCACCTCTGAACCGTTCATCGACCTCAGCAAGGGCGTGTGGTGGTGGTTCCTGATCCGGGGCCTACTTGCCATTGCATTCGGGATCATCGCGCTCGTGAACCCGGGATCCGCGATTCTCGCCTTCGCGATCGTCTTCGGAGCATACGCGATCGTCGAGGGTGTCGTCACTGCAGTTCAGGCCGTGCGTGGACGCAACGAGCTCAAGTCGTGGGGGTGGCTGCTAGTCCAAGGCATCTTGTCCGTGATCGCCGGAGCAGTCGCGTTCATCGTTCCCGGACTCGTCGGCGTGCTGGGCGCGCTCGTTCTGCTGTGGACGATCGTGATCTGGAACATCATGCACGGTGCTGCGGGACTGCGCTCGGCAGCCGGTGCAGCGTCGGGCAGTGCCAAGACGGTCGGCATCGTTGCAGGCATCCTGACGATACTGTTCGGAATCCTGCTCGGCGTTTTGATCATCGTGACCCCCGGGGCAGCCCTGCTTGGACTGGTCTGGCTGGTCGGAATCTACGCGATTGTGTTCGGCATCATGCTGTCGATCGCCGCATTCCAGGTGCGCGCTGCTTAAACCCCGCCCTGGCGCGGTTCGCCTTTCGCGCGACGCTCGAACTTGATGCGGGCATTTTCCTCGTGTACTGCGGCCTGAGTCGCGCGCTCGACGACCAACCACTCCGGCTTGAGCTCGAGCAGCTCTTTGATCTCGACGGTAGTCATGCTGCTCGGGGCACCTGCACGAGTTAGGCCCGATACCGAGATGCCCAGCTTCTGCGCGACAACCTGCTTGGGGTGAGGTCCGGTGCGCCTCAGCTCCGCAAGCCACTCGGGTGGATTGGCCTGCAGTTCGAGAAACTCGCTGCGCGTGATCTCGCCATCCTGAAACTGGGGCGGGGTAGCTGGCAGGTAGATTCCGAGCTTCTTGGCAGCGGTCGCGGGCTTCATCGTCTGGTCGGGCACCCACCAAGGCTAGCCTGAACGCATGGCTGAGACTGCGGTGCCGACGAGTGTGCCATCGGACTCGCCAACCGCAGGATCGTTCGTCGTGGCTTTCGTCGTGGGGGTCACTCCCGGCAAGTGGGCGCGAGTCTGGGCCGAGCGGATGCCGCGGCATCCGCTCACCTTGCTGCCGGTGCCTGACGCTCCAGCAGCCCTCGCAGCCCTATACGACGGATCAGCACACGCGGCGCTCACGCGACTGCCGGTGGAGAGTACTGAGCTCAGCGCGATCTCGCTCTACGAGGAGCACCCCGTCGTCGTCGTCCCCAAGGGCCACCCACTCGAGACGCTCGACAGTGTCGTGCTTGCCGAATTGACCGCAGAGACGATGCTCGACGATCCGTGGCCCGCAGCGGTCGAACTGGTAGCTGCAAACGTCGGTATCGCGGTCATGCCTCAGTCGGTCGCGCGCGCCCTCAGCCGTCGTGATGTTGTCGCCCGCCCCGTGACCGATGCCGCGACCACCCACATCGCGCTGGTCTGGCCCACAATCGCTACTACCGATCTCGTGGAGGAGTTTATCGGCATCGTCCGTGGGCGCACAGCGAACAGCTCACGGGGCAAGCCGAGTGCTGAGCAGGCGGAGAAGCCGACCGAGAAGCAGCCGGAGAAGCGCGTGGTGAAGCAGGCTGCTAGACCGCCGCGTCGTGCGCCCCAGCGGAAGCGTTCTCGCTGAGCTTGATTGCGCCGAGCCGACGTTCCCGCATCGCGAGAAACAGCGGGAACGTAAACGCGAACGCCGTGATCCCCGAGAGCACGATGTAGAGCCACGCCCGCTTCATCCCGAGTCGGCGTGACTCGACGACAATCAGGATGCAGCCCGCGACGGCAACGACCAACAGGTCGACCGTCAGGGAGGAGACGGCCGGCCCGCTGCCGACCCAGTCGCCGATGAAGTCGCGCATCTGCACGATCGAGAGGGCGTTGAAGGTCCAGGTACCGACGAGGCCGACGATGGCCAGTACGAACCAGGTGATCGCTAGTGGGGTCCAATGCTTTGTCATGGCTCTATTCTGTGCGGCAACCCGCTACCGTGGTCGCATGACAGACATCGCGGTCGCGCCTCAGCGCGGGATCAAGTTGGGTTTGTGGGCGCTCGTGGTTGGGCTCTTCCCGGTGGTGTACGCGGGGCTTGGGGTGGTCTTCGGACTCCTCGGTCAAGGGCAGAACGGCAATGGGGTCGTAGCAACCAGCGCTTACGTGATGGTTCTGGCGAGCTTTGTCATCATTCCCCTTGCGATGATCTTCGCTGTAATTCTCGGCATTCTCGCGCTCGTGCGCGATCGCCCGCTTGGCAAAGTTCTCGGTGGTATTGCGCTCGTACTGGTTGTTGCGTTGGCTGTGGCTATTCCGCTCGTAGTGGGTGGTTCGAACGATCTAGCTCTCTAGCTGGAAGAATCGCGCGACACGCCGTGAAATGTCGGTGGCGATTGACACAATCGAACATATGTTCGACCATGGAGAGGTGTCCTCCCCCGCACTGACCCTCGCAGCCCAACCCGGCGACTTGGTGGGCGACCGCGTGCTCGAACTGCAGGCCCGCATCCGTCAGATGCAGGCGACAACCCTCGACACCCGGCTGGTGCCAACTCACCCCGCAATCGCCGAGTTGCTCCCTGGTGGCGGACTCAAGCAGGGTGCCGTCTATTCGATTGACCGGTCGGCCATGCTCATCATGGCGCTGCTCGCGACTCCCTCTGCGGCCGGCTCCTGGTGCGCGGTGGTGGGCGTTCCCGAGTTCGGGGTCGAAGCGGCATCCCGTTTCGGCATCGACCTTGACCGTCTTGTGCTCATTCCGCACCCGGGTGAGCACTGGCTCGCGGTGACGGCTGCGGTCGCGGACGTCATGGGTATCGTCGTTACCCGCCCCCCGAAGCGCGCGAGCGATTCAAGCGTGGCGCGTCTGTCTGCCCGGCTACGTCAGCGCGGTGCCACCCTGCTCGTGCTCGGCACGTGGCCGCAGAGCGAGGCCATGCTGTCGCTGTCAGACAGCCAGTGGCACGGGATCGGCGATGGCCACGGACACCTCTCGGCGCGCGAAGTCACCGTTACCGTCACCAGTCGCCTCACGGGTCGCCCGCGCAGCACACGGTTGTGGCTGCCAGCCGCCGACGAGAGTGTGCAGCGGGTGCGGGGGATGAATACCGCTGAAGCGCCCCGATGGGCGGCGACGGGGTGATGAACGCCCCCTCGCGCGTGCCCCCGCGCGTCATCGTGCTCTGGTGCCCTGACTGGCCGGTAACCGCCGCCCGACACGCGCTGGTCGCGGCGGGTTTTCCTGCACCGGATGCCCCGGATGCCCCGCTCGCCCTGATCGCGAAAGGGCTCGTGTTCGCCTGCTCGCCGTCCGCCCGCGCCGAGGGGATCACTCGCGGCATCCGCGTGCGCGAAGCTCAGGCGCGCCTACCTGAACTCGTGGTTGTCGACCACGACCCCGCCCTCGACAACCGTGCCTTCGAACCTCTCATCGCCGCGGTCGAGCAGCTGAGTCCCGGCGTACACCTGCTGCGTCCCGGCATGTGCGCTGTTCGGGTGCGCGGGGTGGCGCGCTACTACGGCGGGGAACGGCCCGCCGCGCTCGCTCTGGTGGCGCGCCTGAACGAGCTGGGTGCCAGTGGTGCCCGAGCAGGAATCGCTGACGGCATTTTTACCGCGGAGCAGGCGGCGCGCGGTGCTGCTCGCGGTGGTGGCGGCGTGCAGATAGTTCCGCCAGGCGAATCGGCGGTCTTCCTCGCGCCGCTCGATGTGGGGTTGCTGGAAACTGATGGTCATAGCGGCATGGTCACCCTGCTGCGCCGACTCGGGGTTCGCACCCTCGGCGACTTCGCCCACCTCGATGCCAGCGACGTGCGCATCCGCTTCGGCGAATCCGGCGCTCGATTGCACGCCCTCGCTGCCGGCAGCGATAGCCTGCCTCTGGTTCCCCGCACTCCCCCGCGTGACCTCGATGTCACGGTCGACTTCGAGCCGGCCCTCGATCGCGTCGACCAAGTGGCGTTCGGGGTTCGTGCCGCCGCCGAGCGCTTCATCGACGACCTCACCACAGCGAAGCTGGTCTGCACGGCGATCCGCGTCGAGCTCGACTCTGACTCAGACGAGCTCTCAGAACGCGTCTGGCTCCACCCCCGCTCGTTCACCCCTGCCGATGTGGTCGACCGGGTGCGCTGGCAACTCCAAGGCTCCGGCGTCATCGACACCGCCCTCAGCTCGGGCATCACCCGGGCTCGGATCAGCCCCGAAGCTGTCGACCCGATCGGCAACCACGAGACCGGGCTCTGGGGTTCCGGTCCCGACGAACGCGTTCACCACTCGCTTTCTCGAGTGCAGAGCATGCTCGGCCACGGCGCCGTGCTGATGCCCGGCATTGGCGGCGGCCGCACTCTCGCCGATCGCCAGCAACTCGTCGCGTGGGGCGACCGCCCGGTTGCGGGCAGGTCGGCGGCTCAGCCCTGGCCGGGTCGGCTGCCCGAACCCCTGCCCGCGACGGTCTTCACGCAGCGGCATCCCGTGACCGTACTGTCGAAGGCGGGCGATCCCGTGGCGATGGATGCCCGGGGCACCCTCACCGAGTCGCCCGCGCGCTTCTCGTCCGGTCGCACCGAGCTCGCGATCACGCACTGGGCCGGACCCTGGCCTGTGGACGAGCGCTGGTGGAGCCCCGAAACTGCCCGTGCGGTGTGGCGGTTTCAGGCGGTCGACTCGCAAGGCTGCGCATGGCTGCTGGTTCTCGACGACGGCGGCTGGTGGGCGGAGGCGCGCTATGACTAGCACGGGCACCGGGGCGCGCTGATGGGCTGGTCTAACCCGCCAATACCGTGGTCAGAGTTTGAGCGGGGGTTGTCCGATCTGACGCGTCCGGGATCGGCGCCACCGGTTGGTGCCGACGGGGGCGACAGCCCGGCATGGTCGTACAAGCGCGCGCCTTACCAGCCGCCTGTGGATGCCCCGGTACGGGCATCCACGCTGGCGACCGTGCAGTACGCCGAACTGCACGCCCACTCGAGCTTTAGCTTTCTCGACGGAGCGAGCATGCCCGAGTCGCTCGCCGAGGAAGCCGCCCGGCTCGGGCTGCACGCGCTCGCCCTCACAGACCACGACGGACTCTATGGAATCGTGCGCATGGCCGAAGCCGCGGCCAAGATCGGCACGACCGCGACGATCTTCGGGGCCGAACTGTCGCTTGGGCTGAGTGGTCCGCAGAACGGGGTGCCCGACCCGGAGGGTAGTCACCTGCTCGTGCTTGCGCGCCGCGAAGACGGCTACCATCGCCTCGCCTCCGCCATCACCGAGGCGCAACTGCGCGGCGGTGAGAAGGGGCGTCCGGTGTACGACCTCGAGCAACTCGCCGCGCGCGCGCAGGGGCACTGGCTGGTGCTGACCGGATGCCGCAAGGGCACGGTGCGGCAAGCGCTCGAGCAGGGCCACGCCGGCGCCGAACTCGACCGCCTCGTCGAGCTCTTCGGCCGCGAGAACGTCGTCGTCGAGCTCTGGGACCACGGCAACCCCCTCGATAGTGCCCACAACGACGCGCTCTACGAGCTCGCCCGTGATAAGGGCCTGCGGGTCGTCGCGACCGGCAACGTGCACTACGCGACCCCCGAGCAGCATCACCTGCACAGCGCGCTGGCCGCGGTTCGTGCCCGGCGCAGCCTCGACGATATGGATGGCTGGCTCCCGGCCGCAGGCACTGCACACCTGCGCAGCGGTGCCGAGATGGCTGCTCGCTTCGCCCGCTACCCCGGCGCAATCGAGAACACCGTAGTGATCGCCGACGAGCTGAGCTTTGAGCTACGCCAGGCAAAACCCGACCTGCCCGATCAGGAGGTGCCCGAGGGCCACACTCCGATGAGTTACCTGCGCGAACTGGTCTGGGCGGGCTTGCCCGACCGACACATCGAGCCGACGTCGGAGAATCTTGCGCGCATCGATAAGGAGCTCCGCGCCATCGAGGACAAGCACTTCGCGGGGTACTTCCTGATCGTGTGGGATATCGTGCGCGAGGCCAGGAGCCGCGGCATCCTGTGCCAGGGTCGCGGCTCGGCGGCGAGCTCGGTGGTCTGCTACCTACTGAAGATCACGGCAGTCGACCCGATTCGCTACAAGTTGCCGTTCGAACGGTTCATTTCCACCATGCGCGAGGAGGAACCAGACATCGATGTCGACTTCGACTCAGAGCGGCGCGAGGAGATCATTCAGTACGTGTTCGACAAGTACGGGCGCGAGAACGCTGCGCAGGTTGCGAACGTGATCCAGTACCGGCCGAAGTTCGCGGTGCGTGACATGGCCAAGGCGATGGGGCACAGCCCCGGCCAGCAGGACGCGTGGTCGAAGCAGGTTGAGCGCTGGGGTGCGACGGTGTCCTCAGCCGACCATGACATCCCTGAGCAGGTCGTCGACTTGGCCATGCAGGCGATGAAGTTCCCCCGGCATTTGGGCATCCACTCGGGCGGAATGGTGCTGACCAAGCGGCCCGTCGGCGAGGTGGTGCCGATCGAGCACGCGCGCATGGACAAACGCACCGTCGTTCAGTGGGACAAGGATGACTGCGCCTGGATGGGCCTCGTCAAGTTCGATCTGCTCGGGCTTGGGATGCTCTCGGCGTTGCAGTACAGCTTCGATCTGGTGCGCGATGCGCTGGGTGAATCGCACGACCTCGACACGATCCCCAAGGAGGAGCAGGGCGTCTACGACCAGCTCTGCCGGGCGGATGCTGTGGGTGTTTTCCAAGTGGAGTCTCGCGCGCAACTGGGGCTACTGCCCCGGCTCCAGCCGCGCGAGTTCTACCACCTCGTGGTCGAGATCGCGCTGGTTCGACCGGGCCCGATCCAGGGTGGGGCGGTGCATCCCTATGTCAGGCGCAAGCTCGGTCAGGAGGAGATCAGCTACCTGCATCCCAAACTCGTCGAGCCGCTTGAGCGCACGCTGGGCATCCCCATCTTTCAGGAACAGCTCATGGCTATGGCGGTCGCCGTCGGCGGCTGCACACCCGATGACGCCGACCTGCTGCGGCGCGCCATGGGATCCAAGCGCGGCATTGAGAAGATCGAGACGCTCAAGGCGAAACTCTACGAGGGCATGGCCACCAACGGCATCACTGGGGCTGACGCCGACAACATTTACGCGCGCATTCAGTCGTTCGCGGGCTTCGGGTTTGCCGAGAGTCACGCCCTGAGCTTCGGCCTGCTGGTCTACGCGAGCGCGTGGGTGCGGCTGCACTACCCCGACGCCTTCCTCGCCGCACTACTGCGGGCGCAGCCGATGGGCTTCTACTCTCCGCAGTCGCTGATCGCGGATGCCCGCCGCCACGGTGTGGTCGTGCTAAGGCCCGACATCCAACGCTCGGGGGTGCATGCAACCCTGGAGCCCGCGGTCGAGTTGGTCGGGACCGCGACCGGCCGCCCCGAATGCCTCCACCGCGAGCAACCCGCGATCGGCCCGTTCGATCGCAGCTCGCCCGACACGAATGCCGAGCACCGCCGCGATGGTGCCTTCACTGTTCGGCTCGGGCTCGACGAGGTCACGGGCATCGGCACCTTGGTCGCCAAGCGAATCATCGCCGAACGTGAACGTGGCGGCGACTATCGCGACATGAACGACCTTGTGCGCAGGGTCGATCTCACGACCGCCCAACTCGAGACGCTGTCGGCCGCTGGAGCGTTTGACACGTTCGGACTCAGCAGACGCGAGGCGCTGTGGAACTCCGGCAACGCGGCTCAAGACCGTGCTCACTATCTCCCCGGCACCATCGTGTCGGTTCAGCCTCCCCTGTTCGCGCTGCCCTCGGCGGTCGACGAGCTGATGAGTGACTTGTGGGCAACGGGGGTCTCGACTGACAGTCATCCCGTTCAGCATCTGAGGGCGACCCTCACCGAGCGGGGGGTGCTCACGGCTGCGCAGTTGGCGACCGCCGAGTCTGGTCGACGCATCGAGGTCGGCGGAGTGGTGACTCATCGGCAACGGCCAGCGACCGCGAGTGGAATCACCTTCCTCAATATCGAGGACGAAACCGGTCTCGTGAATGTGATCTGCAGTGTCGGGGTGTGGAGCCGCTACCGACGGGTGGTGCGCGAGGCTCCCGCACTGATCATCAGGGGAATCCTCGAGCGGTCAACCGAAGGGGTCACGAACGTGCTTGCCGACCGCTTCGAGGTGCTCGCCATGGCTCCACGTACGCGCTCACGGGATTTCCGGTAAGTGGCCGTTAGGTGACGTTTAGTTACCGGTTTGCAAATACATGGCTCTACGAGCGAACTACTGCTATAGCCTTAGCACATCGTCACTGTGACCTTTGGGTTGCAATGATGTGGCCTCGACTGTCGGGGCCAGAAGAACGCTCCTGGAGGAGTTTTACATGGCATTAGGTACCGTTAAGTGGTTCAACGCGGAAAAGGGCTTTGGTTTCATCGCCCCTGAGGATGGAAGTCCTGACGTGTTCGCCCACTACTCGGCCATCGCAACTGGTGGCTACAAGTCGCTCGACGAGAACCAGAAGGTCGAGTTCGACATCACTCAGGGACCCAAGGGTCCTCAGGCGGAGAACATCCGCCCCCTCTGATCTTATAAATCAGTAAGGAAACGCCCCCGGCACCTACGCCGGGGGCGTTTCTGTGTTCGGGCTCAGCGACCGTTGTTCCGACGCAGGTGGTCGATCCGCGCCTGCAACTGCGCGACCGTCGCCTGAGCGACCGGCGGACCACCGTACAGTCGGCGCAACTCGGCGTGAATGAGCCCATGCGGCTCCCCCGAGAGTTTGGCGCGAATTCCCACGAGTGAGTTCAATAGGCTGCGCTGCTCGCGCAAGGTGCGATACAGCGGGGCCGGCTGCTCTTCACGGGTCTTGCCGGTGGACCTGCGTGACTGTCGGGCTTGACGTTGCTTCAATAGCTCACGCACCTGATCGGGTTCGAGAATACCGGGCAGCCCGATGAAGTCGAGTTCCTCGTCACTTCCCACGAGGGCCGCGAAACCGAATTCGTCGCCATCGAACAGCACCCGGTCGAAGTTCGCGTCGGACTCGATGGCTTCCCAGGTGAAGGCGTCGGTCAGCTCGTCAGAGGTCGCCGGTTCACGGTTCTCCCGTTCGAGCAGTTCGTCTTCGAGAAGCGTGGTGCCATCGTGCTCTCGATCAAGCGCATGGTCGCGCTCGAGTTCGAGCTGCGTCGCTAGAGACATCAGGGAGGGAACACTGGGGAGGAAGATCGAGGCAGTCTCACCACGCCTTCGCGCGCGAACGAAGCGTCCCACGGCCTGCGCGAAGTACAGAGGCGTGGCGGCCGAGGTTGCGTACACCCCCACGGCAAGGCGAGGAACATCGACCCCCTCAGAGACCATGCGCACAGCAACCATCCATCGGGATTCACCGGCGGCGAACTTCTCGATCCGTGCCGACGATGACTTCTCGTCAGAGAGCACCACGGTTGCCTGCTCCCCGGTGATGTCCGTCAGCAGCGCGGCATAGGCGCGAGCGGACTGCTGGTCGGTCGCGATCACCAGTCCGCCAGCGTCCGGGATTGAATGGCGCACCTCGGTCAGCCGGGTGTTGGCGGCACGCAGCACCGCGGGCATCCATTCGCCCGTCGCATCGAGAGCGGTGCGCCAGGCCTGGGCCGTAACATCCTGAGTGTCGCCCTCCCCGAGCCTGGCCTCCATCTCGTCGCCCATGCGGGTGCGCCACCGCATCTTGCCCGCATATGCGAGAAAAATCACCGGACGCACGACGCCGTCGGCCAGCGCACGGCCGTAACCGTAGCTGTAGTCGGTGAGCGAAGTGCGGATCCCCCTGTCGTCTGCGAGATAGGTTACGAAGGGAATGGGCGCGGTGTCGCTGCGGAAAGGCGTGCCGGTGAGTGACAGCCGCCGCGCAGCGGGCTCGAATGCCGCCCGAATCGCGTCACCCCAGCTCAACGCGTCTCCGCCGTGGTGTACCTCGTCGAGAATCACGAGGGTGCGTGCAGACTCGGTGATCTCTCGGTGCAGGGATGCCCGAACCGCCACCTGCGCGTACGTGACGGCTATACCGTGGTAGCGCCGCCCGCCGTATCCTTCGCCGTTCGCGTAGCCCGGATTCAGGCGCAAACCGACCCGGTGTGCGGCATCCGCCCACTGCCGCTTGAGGTGGTCGGTAGGAGCAACGACAGTCACCCGGTCGACCACCCGGCGCGCGATCAACTCGACGGCAAGCCTGAGTGCAAACGTCGTCTTGCCCGATCCCGGAGTCGCCGCGGCAAGGAAGTCGCGAGGCTCGCGTTCGAAGTACGCGTCGAGTGCCTCGGCCTGCCACGCGCGAAGCTTGTCCGCCGTGCCTCGGGCGGCGCGCTCAGGGTAGGCCGGAGAGAGATGCTCCGCTGCGAAGGTGCCCACCGTCGGCGTCGGAAACCCAGAGGCGGGCGGAGGTGTGCTCACTTGAGAAGACTCTACGCGAGCCCGGTGACAGTTACCGTCAGTCGCGCTGACCCAGACGCGGTCGTTCGGTCGCCGCGTGCCCGATTAGGCGAGCTGGCTTCACTGCTCCCCGGCCGAATCGAGCGGATGCGGCATCCATCACGTCTTCGGCCTCACGCCAACCGTCTGTCGGGTCCCACAGCCCCAGTTGCACCTCTGTAGCGTCGAGCAGTTGCTCGGCCCGCACGCCGACCAAACGCACCGGGCGGTCGGAGCCGAGCCCGTCGTAGATTGCTCGTGCCTCCTCGTAGATGGTGCGGCCCAGATCAGTGGGTTCCTTGAGGGTGCGCGAGCGCGTGATCGTGGTGAAGTCTTCAAAGCGAAGCTTGAGCACGACTGTGCGGCCCCGGAACCCCGCCTTGCGCAAACGCACGGCCACCAGATTAGACATGCGCAGTAGTTCGCGTCGGACTATTTCCGGGTTTGTGACATCTGACTCGAAGGTCATTTCGTGACCAACGCTCTTCTCGTCGGGCCCGACGTGAACCGTGCGCGGGTCTATCCCCCACGACAGGTCGTGCAGGCGGGCGGCGCCCGCCGTTCCGACGAAACGCTCCAAAGTTGCGACCTGAGTCCCTGCCAGATCACCGATCGTGTGGATGCCTCGCCCTCGCAGAACCTGTTCGGTCTTGCCGCCAACTCCCCACAACTTCGCGATGGGCAAGGGGTGCAGAAACGCGACAGTGTCGTCCCTTGGGACAACGAGTAGTCCGTCGGGTTTGGACATGCCGCTGGCGACTTTCGCGACAAACTTGGTTGCGGCTGCGCCCACCGAGCAGATTAGGCCGGTTTCGGCGCGCACCCGCTCGCGCAACAACCCCGCTACCTGAATCGGTGAGCCGAAGACCCTGCCAGCGCCCGCAACATCGAGAAACGCCTCGTCGATGCCCAGTCGTTCAACCGCGGGTGTCAGCTCGTCGCAGATCGCGAACACCAAATGCGAGAAATGCTGATACCGGTCGAAGTGCGGCTCAAGCACTATCGCGTCAGGACAGCGTTTCAGTGCGATCGACATCGGAAGTGCGGAGTTGATCCCAAATTTGCGTGCCTCGTAGGTTGCGGCCGTGACAATGGATCGGGAGGACCGATGGCCAACAATCACCGGTTTGCCGCGAAGTTCGGGGTGGTCGAGCAGTTCTACGGAGGCGAAAAAGGCATCCATGTCGACGTGGAGCACAGTCGCGGTGCTGTCATCGACCGGTCCGATTGTGACCTGCCGGTCACTTCCGTCCTGCTTGCCCATGCGCTCATCATCGCATCAGCGACCGACCAAGGATCCTACGAGCGGCGGCGAGTAATCAGTCCGTACACGAGCAGCACAAGCAACGCGCCGGCGATGGCGATAAGCCACGACTGGATTGACCAGAAATTCTCGTAGCCGACGCCAGGAATGAGGCCGGCGATCCAACCACCGACCATGGCACCGAGCACTCCGAGAACGATGGTGAGGAACCACCCTGCCTTCTGTCGGAGGATCAGCTTGGCGATGACGCCCGCGATGATCCCGAGAATGAGGAAGGAAAACCAGCCCATTGATACTCCCAGCGTGTGTTGTGTGTGTGGCGAGGATCGCCATTGACGATCAGCTTGGCACCGGGCGTGCACGCAAACAAGATTCTGGACGCGTGCCGTTCGAAACTCCGCCGGAGTAACGGTGGCGCGGGCGCTGAACCTGAGGGAAGCTAGTGGTGTGGGAGAGCAGCATCCGTGGACCAGGTTTGTCGCCATTGGCGACTCCTTTACCGAAGGCATCGGGGATCCCGAGCCCGAAGCAATTGGTGGCAATCGAGGGTGGGCCGATCGAGTGGCCGAAGTGCTCAGCGCCTCGACCGACGACTTCGCCTACGCCAACTTGGCCGTTCGTGGTCGACTCCTACAGCAGATCTCAGACGAGCAGGTGGATGCCGCTCTGGCACTCATGCCGGACCTGATCTCGGTCTCGGCCGGCGGTAACGACATCATCCGTCCCGGCACAGATCCCGATGAGGTTGCCAACCGCTTTGGCGACATGATCACCCGGCTGCGTCGGGATGGCGCAACGGTGGTGATGTTCAACGGACCAGACATTGGGATGACCCCTGTTTTGCGTCGCGTTCGAGGCAAGGTGGCGATCTACAACGAGAACCTCAGGGCTATTGCCCAGCGGAACGACTGTGTGGTTGCAGACATGTGGTCGCTGCGCGAGTTGAGTGATTCGCGAATGTGGTCACCCGACCGCCTGCACTTCTCACCGATCGGTCATCACACGATCGCGATGATGGTGCTCGAGGCGCTCAATGTCGAGAATGGCCTGAGGCCGCTCACCCCCGAGCCGTTGCCGCCACGCTCATGGCGTCAAGCGCGCGGCGACGATGCGGTGTGGGCACGCGAACATCTTGTTCCGTGGGTGCTCCGTCGTCTGAGAGGGCAGTCTTCGGGCGACAACGTGACAGCCAAGCGCCCCGAATACTGAGCTTTAGCCTCAGGAGCGGTCGAACAGCTGGCTCAGGATATTCCTGCGTAGCCCGTGCGTCCGGCGGTAGGACAGTCGAACGGATCGCCGTCAACGCCCAAGCCGACCTCGTTGAGGTGCCTGATGACGATGCCGTACGAGGTGAGTAGACCTACCTCGGTGTAACGGATGCCGCGGCTCTCGCAGTACTCCCGCACGATGACGCCGGCGCGTCGGAGACTCGGGCGCGGCATGTTCGGGAAGAGGTGATGCTCGATCTGGTAGTTGAGTCCACCCATGAAGTGGTTCATAAAGTGGCCGCTGCGAATGTTGCGGCTGGTCAGAACCTGGCGGCGGAGGAAATCAACCTTGGCGTCGCTGGGTAAGATCGGCATTCCCTTGTGGTTCGGGGCGAAGGATGCACCCATGTAGAGGCCGAAGATTGCCAGCTGAATTCCGAGGAATGCGAATGCCATCCCGAGAGGCAAGAACGTGAACACGACAGCGACGTAGCCGACGTTTCGCACAGTGAGCAGCACGATCTCAAGGGCGCGCTTATCGACCTTGCCCGGAGAGAAAACAGTCTTGAAGGCGTGCAGGTGAAGGTTGAGTCCCTCGGCAAGCAGCACCGGGAAAAACAACCAGCCTTGGCGACGGGCGAAGAATCCGGCGAAGCCCTTGAGTCCCACGGCCTTGTCGCTTTGGAAGATTATGAAGTCGGTTTCGATATCAGGGTCTTTGCCGACCGTGTTCGGGTTCGCGTGATGGCGCGAGTGCTTGTTCATCCACCAGGAGTAACTAATCCCGACGACGAGGTCGGCTATGAACCTGCCGAAGAATTCGTTGAGCTTTCCCGACTCGAAGACCTGGCGGTGGGCGAGTTCGTGGGTAATGAACGCGTACTGGGTGAAGATGATTCCCAGCGCGCCTGCGATCAGAAGCGTGTACCACGTGCCCTGAAGCAGCGCGAAGCCAAACCAAGCGCCGACCATCGCCAGTGTGATGACGGCAAAGGTGGCGAAGTAGAACCCACGTCGTCGACGCAGGAGTCCGGCATCCCGCACCGTGCTCAGCACCGCGGAGTACTCGCTGAGGGGGTTGGCAATGCCACGAGGTCCCGTTCGGGTGAAACGCGCGGGCTCAGTAGATGCTGCTGAAGTCACAGGGCCTCGATGGCTTTGTATGACTTCCCAGTCACGGGTTGCGAGCAAACGCTCAGATGCTTTTAGCCTAGCGGGTGAGGCTGTGAGTCCACGGCGCGTGGTACGGGCGTTTTCCCGGCGCAGTTCACGACAGCCTTGCTGGGTTTACTAGGCGCCACCATGGCCCCGGATCGTCGATGGTGGAGTCGAGAACGAGTTCGACCGTGACGATTCTCTGTCCAACCTCGAAGCGCGCTTGACCCACATCAGTGCCCGCATCGGCCAGCCTGACCGGCTCCACCGTGATGTCGGCATCGATGGGTGTGCCGGCCCACAGTAAGGCTGTCGTCGTTGTCTCCGCTACGGCTGAGGCGGTATCGCCCCAGGCGGTCTCGAACGCGCCGAAAACATCGCCCGCCGTCGCGAGCGTCACCTCCCGGAATCCGGCGTCGGCTTGCGCGAGGATGCCGCGGATGGCCGCATTGATTGTCTCGTGGGAGGGCCCGCCGAGAACGACACCGATAATCGTGACGGTTTCGCTGCCAATTGCACGGTCCGCTGAGAACAGCAGGCACGATCCGGCTTCGTCAAGGGTTCCCGTCTTGATTCCGTCGACACCGTCCACCCCGAGGAGCTGATTGCGGTTCAGGACGATCCCGATCTCCGGTACGTCTACGGCGGCCGTAGCAACTACCTCGGCGATCACCGGGTGCTCTACTGCAAGCCGAGCGATCTCAATGAGATCGAACACTGTGCTCACGTTGCCGGGCATGATTCCGGTGGCATCCGCGATCGTTGTGCCGGTAAGACCTTTCGCGTCGAGCCAGATTCTTGCTGCCTCCACGTATGCGGCTTCAGAACCGAAGGCCCACGCTGCCAGCGACTGAGCGTAATTGTTGGCTGATGCCATCAAAGACAGGTTGAGCAGATTGCGTTGCGACACCACCAGGCCCGTCCTCACCGGGGCCACAATGCCGTCTTGGGCGACCTGCTCGACATAAAACTGCTCATCGAGTGCAGACATCGTGACGCCTGGGCCAGACTCCCCTAGCGCTAGTGGGTGTGCGTCGAGGACCACAAGGGCCGAGACGATCTTCGATATCGATGCGATCGGAAGTGGATCGGTAACCCCTGCCTGCGCGAGTACGCCGTCGTATCCGATCGCGCCGAAGCCCGATGCACCGTATGCCGGAAAATCGACCAGCGGTTGCTCCGGCGCCGGGGCAGAATATGCGGCCAGCGTCGGGGAAACTTCAGGCAGAGGAGCGAGCAGGGTCATCGGCAGATAGAAGGCGGTTGCGAGAGCGAGCCCACCGCCTCCAAACACCGCAATGCGACGTCGCCGGTAGATCTGGCGTTGGGTCAGCGGCATTTACCCAGCCTAAGCGGGTGCTGCTGTGAGCAGTTCCGAGCCAGCGGCGTAGGGTCTGTTACATGGACTGCGGGCCGTTCGAGATTCGCGGACTCTCGGCGTTTCCGACGCGATCAGACTGGGATGCCTCCGCCGCAGATCTCGTGCGAGTCATGCTCGACCGTTGGCACCTGACCCCCAGCAGTGCCCTCGTCGGCGGGGAGTCCGGGAGCGTTCTCAACGTGACGACCAGTGACGGGCAACCCGCAATCCTCAAGGTGGGATTCCCGCATCCTGAGGCGGTATGGGAGGCGGTCGCGCTCGAAGCCTATGGCCCGGCAATCGCCCCGCGCGTTCTGCGGCAGGACCCGTGGACGTGGAGCATGCTCCTCGAACCCGTGCTTCCGGGTACCACCTTGGCGCAGTCGTCGTTGCCCGTGATGGAGCGAATCGGGATCGGCATTTCAGTGCTGCGCACGATTGCGGTTACCACGCCGCCCGATGGCATCCCCCAGCTTAGGGAGGTCGTTGGTGACTACCTCGTGTCAGCCGAGCGCAGGCACTCTGGTCAGCGTGCGCAACTAGACGCTCTGGGCATCCTGGCTGAAGTCGAACTCGGACTATCCGCGGCCCAAGACCTCATCGCCACCGACCGTCGGAGCGCTTTTCTGCACGGTGATTTCAACCCACACAACATCCTGCGAGGAGCACAGGGCTGGCGCGTCATCGACCCGAAGCCGATGCGTGGCGACCTAGAGTACGACGTCTGGCCGCTTGTCTCCCAGCTTCCTGCGTCGGTGCCACTGCTGCACCGGTTGGAGGCAATGGGAGTCGACACCCGTCGCGCCGCACAGTGGGGTGTCGCTCGTGCTGCCTTGAGCGTTACGTGGGCGATTGATGATCGCACTGAGGCGACCGTCGCTGTGCGCGAGCTTCGCGAATGGATGACGCTGCTCACCTCACTCTGAGCGCGTATAACCCCACTGCACTGGCAGACGCCACGTTGAGCGAATCAACCCCGTGCATCATCTGGATAGTCACGATGGTGTCGGCTGCTCCGATAGCCGCTCGACTGAGTCCATCTCCCTCGGTACCCAACACGAGTGCGATCCGGTCCGGCGGCGAGGCGGCGAACTCGTCGAGGCTGACCGCGTCCGCTGATAGCGCCAAGGCAGCAATGTGGAACCCAGCGTCGTGCAGTTGCTGCGCGCCGATCGGCCACTCTGCCAGTCGGGTCCACGGCACCTGCAGCACCGTTCCCATGCTGACCCGAACGCTGCGGCGGTACAGCGGGTCAGCGCACCGCGGTGTGATGAGTACTGCATCTGCGCCCAGGCCGGCAACCGAACGGAAGATTGCCCCGACGTTGGTGTGATCGACGATGTCTTCCAAGACGACGACCCGGCGAGCACCGGAGAGGAGCTCAGCTGGGGATGGCAGCACCGGCCGATGCATCGACGCGAGAGCGCCACGGTGCAGGCTAAACCCGGTCAAATGCTCGAGGAGGTCCGGGGCACCGACGAAGACCGGGATGTCGAATCGGTCTAGGACGGGCGTAAGTTCATCGAGCCACTGCTCGAGCATGAGGGCCGAACGCGGTCGGTGCCCTGCAGCGATTGCTCGACCGATGACCTTCGACGATTCCGCGATGTAAAGGCCTCTTTCGGGCTCACTCATTCGACGTAATGCGACGTCGGTGAGACCCAGGTAGTCGGTGAGCCCCGGATCGCTGAGGTCGGTGATCCGTTGCACGTGCACAGCGGAGAGTCTGCCAGCATTTGGAAACATAACCGAAAACTGGGATGTCTAGGCTGAGGTGCAGCGGGAGGAGGCTGCGCATGTCACTGGTGCATCCCTCCGCGCCTCCAGTTCTCTCCACCGAATTCGATGCCGCGATCACGGCACTGCGCGGCCGGCGAATCGCTGTGATGACTGGCGCAGGCGTGAGCACCGATTCGGGCATCCCGGACTACCGCGGTGTGGGCGCTCCCGTGCGCACGCCGATGACCTTCCAGCAGTTTCTGAGCGATCCCATCTACCGCAAGCGCTATTGGGCGGGCAGCCATCTGGGGTGGAAGAAGTTCGCGGCTGCCGGTCCCAACGCTGGTCACAAGGCGTTGGTCGATCTTGAGAGAAACGGCATCGTCGACGGTGTCGTCACCCAGAACGTCGATGGCTTGCACTCTCAAGCGGGGTCTGAGCGCGTGGTCGACCTCCACGGCTCGCTCGACCGTGTGCGTTGCCTCACCTGCGGGCAGTTCTACGCTCGGCAGGCAATCGCCGAGCGGCTCTCCGCCGACAACTCTTGGCTCGAGAGTCCCGACGCTATCGAGCTCTCCCCCGACGGCGATGTGCAGATCGCGGATGTCGCGGGGTTCGTCACCCCCGAGTGCAGCGTCTGCGGCGGCATCCTCAAACCTGATGTCGTGTTCTTCGGCGAATACGTGCCACGGGAGAGGTTCGATGAGGCATCAGCACTGCTGCGCGCTGCGGATGCGCTGCTCATCGCGGGTTCCTCGCTGGTGGTGAATTCGGGCATCCGCCTCCTCGAGCAGGCGAGCCGGCGGCGGGTGCCGATCGTGATCATCAACCGCGGAGTCACGAAGGGTGACAGTAAGGCAACGGTTAAGATCGATGCGGGAACTTCGGAAACGCTCGTTGCGTTGACCGAGCACCTCGGCAGCTGACCGCGGGAGCGTTCCTCAAGGAAGGACGCTCACGTGCTGCTCTACCTGGTCCGTCACGGCGAGACCGACTGGAATCTCGCGCACCGCATTCAGGGTGCTACCGACATTCCGCTCAACGACACCGGTCGAGCCCAGGCTGCCTCGACCGGGCGACTGCTTTCGCGCAAGCGGTGGGATGCGATCTACAGCAGCCCACTCTCACGCGCTCTCGAGACGGCGAGCATCATTGCTCGCGAGGTCGGGCTACCCGGGCCCGTCGTGGTCAAATCGATCGTTGAACGCAACTACGGGGACGCCGAGGGGTTAGCGGATCCCGAGCTGGCTGCGCGCTTCCCTGGCGATACGCCGGTGCCGGGGCGCGAAAGCCGCGAAGAAGTCGTCGCCCGAGTGCTTCCCGCTCTGGTAACTCTGGCAGAGAAGCATCCCGACCAGGCGGTTCTCGTGGTCAGCCACGGCGGTGTCATCCGCTCGATCCTCAACGCCGTCGACCCGCAGGGCACTCACGGCATGATCACCAATGGTTCGGTGCACAGCTTCCGACACGACAACGGAACTCTCGAACTGATCGCCTTCAACGACCCCATCGACATTGAGTCGATCTCCCCCGCCGCCGAAGACATCGAGCAGCAGAACCCCATTGAACGCCGAGACAGCATGGGTAGCGCCCCGAACGCCTCGTCGACCTGACAACGGCCAGGATTGCGCGCGTGAGCTAGCGCCGCTCGGTTCGTCGCTCGACCGTCTCGATCAGAACCTCAAGCAGCTTCTTCGCGGCGTCTGGCCAGTTGTAGCGCTTCGCCCAGTCGACCGAAGCTGCCGACCTGCGCTTCCATTCGGCCGGATTCTCGATAGCGCGCACTGTTGCAACGACAGAATGCTCATCGTCGGGGTTGAAGTACAGCGCGGCCTCACCGCCGATCTCGCGGAAAATGGTCGTGTCGCTGAGCAGTGCCGGGGTTCCGAGTGCCATCGCTTCAACGACAGGAAGACCGAACCCCTCATCTCGCGAGGCCGTTACCAGCGCGGTCGCCTCAATAAGCGCCGTCTCATACTGCTCGTCGCTAGCTCCGTTGAAGAACTCGAGCGACCCCTCCGGCGCCAGGGCTGTAAGCCGCTCCCGTTCGGCTGGGGCCACCCGGCTCATGAGTTGCAGTCTGTAGCCGGGAAGGTGCTGCATCGCCCGAACCAGCAGATCGACGTTCTTGTACGGCATAAACGAGCCCATGTAGACGAGGGTTCGCTGCTGCGCTGCGCTGCGACGTGGCGGTCGTGCGGGCTGCTCGGTGCCTAGGAGCACGACGTGCATGGGGTTGCGTGTCATGCGGTGGGCGACCATGAGGTCGCGCGTCGTCTCGGAGTCGACCAAGTGCGCGTCGGCCCGATTCAGGAGCGCACGTTGAAACCCCCACCACAGGTGGTAGCCGCGCCACATCAGCCGCAGAGCCGGATTGAGGTCTCGGGGCGGCGTGCGATGCGTGTAATAGATGAGGTCGTGCACGGTGGTCACCAGGGCGTAGTCACGGCCACCTGGCCCCATTGTTTGCATGGGAGTGAAGACCACGTCAGGCTTGTGCCGGTTGACGATTCGGGAGATCCACGGCTCCCGAGCCGAGGTCGGGTCGGTGCCCATGATCCACGGGAGGTCGGGCAGCATCTCGAGTTGGCGCTCGTCTGAAACAAGCATCGTCACCGGATGCAGCTTCGAAAGCTCCTCGACAAGTCGCGCGCCGTA